>DATHGW010000212.1:0-3104 GCA_035317445.1 Puia sp. | reverse complement strand
ACCTATCATAGCCAGGTCCATATCAATCCCCCTCTCTTCGAGCAGCTTCAGGGCATCAATAATATCCCCCTGTCTTTTCCAGGGAACCAGTTTCCCGACCGTCGAGATCAAGATACGCGAATCCTGCAGGTTGTACTTTTTCTTCAGTTCCGACGCCAGCTCCTCTTTTCTGGAATAGGCTTTTTCGTAGGCGCCGATATCGATGGAAAAATGCATGCGGACCAATTTATTATCCGGAACGCCGTAGTGTTTGTAGTAAGCTTCATTGGCATCGCCAACAGAAAGAAAGGCACTGACCGGCGAGAAATACCAGCGGATGAAAGGATACTTGATGATTTCTTTTACCGGGTTTCTTTGCTGGTTCCTTTCGCTGTCGGAAATATATGCCAGTTTCACCTTTTTCCTTTTTGCCCAGCGCCATGCCCTGCGCTGGAATTGTTGAAAATACCCGTAAATGATCATCACGTCAGGATTAAACTCCTCCAGGGCAGCATCCAGCGATCGTGCATCAAGATCTTTATCGGAGGGAATAGCCGTTTCGCCATTTAAAAACACGTGATCATATTGATCCAATAAAAGGTTGTTCCATGAAATCTCCGTTTTGAAATCGGGATCGATGTATTTCTTCATTCCCAGGGCAGAAGCAAAAAATACCTTCACCTGCAGATCCGGATGTTTGGCCAGGCTGGCATATTGTGGAGAAAAATGCTGAATTGGATGAGAAACAATGATCGCGAGTTTTGTTTTCATATGTTTTGTACATCCAGAATGGATTCAATGCGTTCCAGTTGCCTGATGTACGCGTTGTCGCGGGCAAAAGCCATCCGCTTTTCCTGGTTTGCGGCATTGTTGAAATCATCGAGGTGGCTGATCACCTGCTTAAAAAGTTCGGGTAAATGATGGTTATGTTCTCTTTGCTGAACCATTTGCACCAGGTCCGCCCTGTTGCCATAGGTTGATATGTTATTGGCGATGGTGACTTTTCCCGTGCTGATGTATTCGAGTATCTTATGGTAATTGGTGCCCTTGCTCTGGTCCTTTTGAACGTCATAGCAAACGAGAAAGGCATCCATCTCGCGGAATGCCCTGGCCAGGTCAGCGGTCGGCACCACCCCATGTAGTCTGATATTCTTAAAAGACAGTAAATCCTGGATGAATTTTTTTGTTCCTTCATTCTCACTGCCACCAATATTCGATTCGGAGGTTTTATAACTTCCCCAGCATTCAAATACCACAGCCGGATTCTCTTCAATGATCCGCAGCAATGCCTCACGGTCAATATCCGGACGGAGCAGGTTGCCGGAAAATCCAACCCTTGTACCGTTTTTGGCGCTCTGATCCATCCCGCGCGGTTGCAGGAATTCTTCCGATACGCCGTGATTGATACAATATTTCGGAACGGGATATTCCTTATATTTTTCCAGGATTTCCGTCGTAACAGAGAAAATGATGCCTGCACCTTTGGCCGAATCTATCGCGACAGGGTTGAGCGGCTCATCCACCGGGTGAAATATTTTCAGCGCATGCTCCGGGAAAAAAGCAAAGGGATACAGGTTTCCCAGATCGAAGGACCAGACAATATCTATGGGTTTACCGATATTCCTGAGCAGCTTCCTGATATGCGATTTCATGAGCTTATGAAAAAGGCTGATGAAATGAAATTTGATATCGTATGGAAAAGAAAGCCGGTGATGGATCAGGAAAAGATTTTTATGTAAGGGACTTTGCTCGATGAGTATTTTTTTTGACGGCCTTTTCTTTTTGTCATCCGGCGGATTGAGGTAGAAAACCGTATTGCCCATTTTGGCCAGTTCGATCGCATAATGGTGTTTGGAGATAAACATTTTTCCCCAGGATTGCGGTGAGATCAGTAAGATCGTTTTATTTTTCAATGCGTGCATGAGTTTGACAATGCGGAATGGTCAGTTATTTTTATAAAATGTCCGGATGTTTGCTGCAACATAAGCAACCATGTCTTCTGTCAACTCCGGATAAATAGGTAAGGAAAGAATGAGCGGCTGCAGCCGCGTTGCTTCGGGAAAATCATCCGGTATATGTGCCAGGTATTGGTACGCGGGAAGGCTGGGTAACGGCGTCGGATAGTGGATCAGGGTTTCGATGCCGTTGGTCTCAAGCTGTTTTCTCAGCGCCTCCCGTTTTTGTGCCCTTATGACATAAAGATGATACGTGTGTTTACTTTCGGGCCGCAGTTTCGGCAATGCGATCTGGTCGATGCCTGACAGGTGTTTATGGTACAGCGCAGCCAGCTGGATTCTGCGCTCCGTCCATTCCAGTACATATGGCAGTTTCGCCAGCAGGATCGCGGCCTGCAAACCATCCATGCGGCTGTTGATCCCTTCTATCAGGTGATGGTGTTTTTGCAGGGCGCCATGGTTGGCGAACATCCTGCACCGTTCAGCAAGGACATCATCGTTGGTCACGATGCAGCCGGCGTCGCCATAAGCGCCTAAATTCTTTCCGGGGAAAAAACTAAATGAAGAAGCAATACCGGTGTGGCCAGACCGAACCCCTTTGAATTCAGAAAAATGCGACTGGGCGCAGTCCTCGATCAAATGGATCTTATGGCGCCGGCAAATGGCATTTATTTTCTCGATATCGCAATTTTGCCCCTGTAGGTGAACGGCAATAATGGCCTTTGTTTTGGGACCGATCTTTTTTTCCAGCAGGGATTCATCCATGCTGTAGTATTCCCGATGAACATCCACAAACACGGGCCTTGCACCCGCCTGGGTAATGGTTTCCGAACTGGATATCCAGCTATTGGCCGCGGTGATCACTTCATCTCCCGGGCCGATGCCCAGCATTTTCATAATAATATACAGCGAATCGGTTCCGTTGGCACAGGAGATGGTATGTTTTACACCGTATATCTTACTGAATGCCGCTTCAAAGTCCTGTACATATTTTCCTTTGATGAAAGCAGATTCGTCGATCACTGCGGCGATGGCGCCGTCGATGTCTTTCCTGATATTTTTATATTGGGCCTTGAGGTCTACGAATGGGATGTGCATGGAAAAGATAGAAAATAGAGAATAGAAAAAAGAAAATGGGGGCGGGCCGTCTGCTTAGAATCCTCGTACGAA
>DATHGW010000211.1:0-2495 GCA_035317445.1 Puia sp. | reverse complement strand
AGTCATGTTGCGGCTCATGCCACTTAGTGGCGTCGGCGCGCCCCGCGTGATTGCTTATCTATACGGCGGACAAGGAACGATCAATGCACCATCCTGGTCGCCGGATAGCAAGCAGATTGCGTTTGTGAGTAATAAGTACTAGTTAACGTGCCTTAATAAATAGATTTTGAGCTGACTGGAAAGCGTTTGCGCTATTTACTTTTTGAAACAATCCTCAGGGCATATCCTAACTGGCCATCTCTATGGACAATCAAATCACCAATGTCCGGGTCAATTGGATAATCAGCAGCCAGGCCACCATCTTTGGATTCAATGTTTTTTACTGCCATCGTGTATTTTATTAAAGGAATGCGCACCGTTATTTGGGTGTGGGGGAGCGTTACCATTGCCTCATCCCCTGAGGAGTTTCCATAATAACCGCCGCCGCATTCTTCTCCAATAAATTTTGCCCTGTTATAACTTCTTGCAACAGCAGCAAATTCTGCAACACCAGAAAAACTGCGTCCATTCATCAGCACAAATACTTTTCCATCAAAATAATTTTCCTTAGGTTGTTGCAGACCCAGGAGCGAATGCCCGTTTTCAGTAAATTGTTCGTTGACCGTCTGCAATGAACTGTAATAGCGGTAGGGAATTTTGGAAAGATAGGAATAGAGTAAAGCCCCGTTGACATCATTGCCGCCCTGGTTGTTGCGTACGTCTATTAAAAGACTTGTAATTTTTTTATTTTTGATATCATTAAATGCAGAATCAAGGAATTGTTTAAAATTTTCTCCTGTCTGCTCAAGAAAGCCGTCAAAAAATGTTTGCAGGGTTAATACTGCAGTATTGCTTGTTGCGTAAGTCAATTTTAAATATTTATCAGGACGGACAAACGGACTTTTGCAAATAAAATTTTTAATGGTATCGGCTTGCAAAGTGATCGCCATGGTTTGCTTGCCATCTGTTTTGTATTGAACAGTATATTTTTCACTGCTTCCATACACAGCATTCAACAACAGGTGAAAGTCTTCTGGCAGCTCCCAATTTTTCCTTGATTCAATACTTCCATCAGTCGTAATATAAGAAAACAATTTTTGTATAATCTCCTTCATCGGGTGCCCATTTATGGAAAGAACCTGTGTGCCGTTGAGTGAAGGAGCCTGTTTACAACAAAATACATAAGCCTTCTTATGAATAAATGCCATCATTACCGGGAATACTTTTGTATTTGCCAGGTAGCTGCTGGTAACCTCGCGGGATAGCTTACTATTTGCATGGCCATCGCCGATTGCCGCAACCGCAAATTTTGTAAGCAGGTAAAAATTAATCAACGGCATGCTGTCCGATATCGTAGCATAGCAGCTATCAAAAATATAGTCAATTCTTTTTTTAGCTGTGTACCGATTCATAGCAGGATGGATTTTTTGCATGGTATCTTTTAACAATAAGAAATCATTTCTTAACGCAGTGGCAGATAACTTTTTTAGAACCGGGTTGTCAGCCTGGGCCCACAAGCCAAATGAGCATATCAAAATGAAAACAGTGACTATTGTTTTTTTAATGTTTACAGGCATTGCTATTTTTTTTTATAGTACAAAAATAATATAAGGGTATCAACGCTGTGGTGCTCAATCACACGCATGTTGACCAGAATATCAGACCGGCATTGTTTAGAAATGTTGCAGAGAAGTACAATTATTAAACAGTTTCTTTATCTGCTGGCATCACGTGGGAGCACATTGCTGCTTCCATTCGTTCTGTCCTGGAAACCTACTGTGGACGTCGATCCGGATTGATCTGCGACCTTGCCCAGCTGGTTGCCCGTATAATTCGAGTAAACGAGGTCATCGACCAGCCAATTAAAACGTGTTTTTGTTGCCATTTCTTTTCGCCCTGCAGCTATTCCAGGCAGAGACGGCTTCGGTATGGCTTCTGGTATTATTCGGAATGTTTTATGATCAAGTCCAGCATTAGTCCAGCAAATGCTGGACTAATACTGGACTTGAAGTGATAACATACTGAAGCAAGATACAAGTAATCACAGACGGGGCAGCCAGGCGCCTTCGCGTTAGCAGGCCCTGATATCGGCAAGATGATCCCGGAACAATTTGCCCCTGGTTATTCCAATCTCGCATTCAATTAATTTTTGTTGATTAAATTTGCCCATCATCATCGCAAACACCCAAACATGCATCATCCGGAATCATTGGTAGAATATGGCAGCCGCAGGGTCATCGTGACGATCACAGCAATCCTTTGCGCATTGCTCGAAATTGTGGACACCACCGTCGTCAATGTCGCGTTACCCAATATGAGCGGGAACCTCGGCGCCACCTATGCGGAAGTCGGCTGGGTGGTCACTTCTTATTCTATCGGCAACGTGATCATCGTACCGATGACGAGCTGGCTCTCCCAGCAATTCGGGCGACGCAATTATTTTGCAGCATCGATCATGATGTTTACCATCTGTTCTTTTCTTTGCGGTAATGCAACAGGTATTTGGGAACTGGTTG
>DATHGW010000210.1:0-7737 GCA_035317445.1 Puia sp. | reverse complement strand
TTTTGGGGCATTGCTGCTGGTCGTGGCCGCCCTTTTTTATTTCCGTGGCGTCATTACTTCGGCCCGGGAAAGGATCGGGCTTGCCAGGCACCGGTTCCATGGAAAGATCAGACCGCTGGCCCTGTTCCTGCTGCTTATTTTTCTTGCATGCGGTTCATTCAATTATTACAATGTCAGTTACGTGAATACATGGCCGACCAGGCGGGAAAGTATTGAACACATGGTGCTTTTTGAAAAGGCACTCAAGCAGTACGAATCCGATCCGCTGCCTGCGATTGTAAGATTGAGACTTTTCACGGATATTTTTCCTGCTGAACGAAGGATGTCCACCCGCGCATATGCCACCCTGTTAAACAAGACGACCCTGCCGATTGCCAGGTTATTGCTGGATGGGGACCACCTGAGCAGTTATTCGATTAAATACAACGGAAAACAAATTCCTTACAGCAGTCCGCTGATCTATCCCCGGGCAAAGTTCAACCTGTTCGGTCCGAAAGCCGATACCTCTATGTACAGGGTATACCAATTCCCGGCGCCTTTGGCGCCAGGCGACACGGCCATTATAGAAATAAACTGCACAATAGAAAATAAAGGATTTACCAATAATTTTTCCGGCGCGGGAATTCTGCATCATGTTGCCGCCGGTGATGGGGGACTTCCTGAAGTAGGTTATGATGCTGATGAAGAATATGATAATGCGCAGGAACGGAAGGAATATCATTTGCCCGTAAAAAAGGAAGAGACCATTGCGCAGGATGACTCTGCAGGACTTAGTCATATTAGTACTTCCAGTCTCCCGGGAGCTCTGCTCCAGTTCGAGGCTACGATCAGCACTTCTGGAGACCAGACCATCGTCGCGCCCGGTCGCCTTGAGAAAAAATGGACGCAACAGGGAAGAAATTATTTTCATTTTGTACAGGAAGAACCTACTTATCCCCCAATGCCATTTTTTTCTGCAAGATATGCGAGCTATGTTGACAGCCTGACCTTGTTTAACGGAAAGAAAGTTGGGATTGAATGTTATTATCAGCCTGGTGATGCGACCAATCTACAGCGATTTGTGAAAGGTTGTAAAGATGGCCTTGATTATTTCTCCCGCGCCTATGGCCCTTATCCATTTGACCAGCTTCGACTGGTTGAATCTTCGATCTTTACAGCCAACTATGGATCCTATCCTGGCGTACTGGCTTTCTCCGAGAATTTTGGATGGGCTGCATCATTCAATCATGCCGGGCTTTTTGATTATCCTTATTTCTATTCAGCCGTTATGCTCGGACAACAATGGTGGATGTACCAGGTTGCACCGAATCATACGATCGGCTCCAATACCATATCCCAGGGATTGGCGAAGTATGGCGCATTCATTTTATATGAAAAAAAGGCGGGCATTGAAAACATGACCCAATTTTTAAAAGGTGAATCAGACTGGTACCTGTTGCTGCACCATTATTTCTATGAAAGGGAAAAGCCACTCTTGTTTGCGAAACAGGATTGGGTCTGGGACACCAAAGCAGGCACCGTTTTGTTTGGCCTGAAAGACCTGATTGGCGAAGACAGCCTCAATCAGGCTTTGCGTGAGTTTCATGACGCCTATGCGCTCCGTGATCATGCTCCTTTTGCAGGAAGCAATGACCTTTACCGTTATCTTAAAAAACATGTTCCGGATTCCATGCAATATTATCTCTCGGATACCTGGGAAAAGATTACTGTTTATGATAACAAGATACTCGAGGCAAAATTGATCCCGCAGCAAAAAAAGGGAGATTATATCGTGCATCTTAAACTGGACATCCGCAAAACGTATGCGGACAGTACCGGCAATGAACAATCCGCAAAGAACATGCACGATTTTATCGATGTGGGGATTTTTGGGCAACAAACAAAATCCAATAAACCGCTTTATTTTAAACGGCACAGGTTTTCCGGCGGGGTTCAGGAACTGGATATCCAGGTAACCGGAAAGCCTTTATCTGTCGGGATCGATCCTTATTTCAAATTGATCGATATAAAGCCAGATGATAATTCAAAAAATTTCTGAACTGACATATTATCCTTCCGGAGCTGCGGTGGAGTTATCATTGCCTTCTTCCTTTTCTTTCTTAAACTGGAGCTTGCCGAATTTCCAGGTGAAGTTGATGCCTATGGAACGGAAGGGCACCCGGCGCAGGCTGTTTGTCCTGAAATTGGGTCCGAATACTTCCGTTTTCTGATCCACATATTCTCCGAAGGGATTTGTTGCGGTCAAGGCAATGCTTCCTTTCTTGTTCCATATTTGTTTGCGGAAGGCAAAACTATAGGATGTAAAGGATGGATACCTGCCCTGCGCTTCATTCCTCGGTGAGTTAAAGTTGCCAAAGAATTCCCCTGCGAAATTCTTCGGGAACTGATAACTCAGGTTGATGTTGATGCGGTAATTGAAACTGTTTGAATTATACCCTGCATCGATCGCGTTGATGGTATGTCTTTCAAAGACGAAGACATTGGTGCGTATGCCAAATTTTGAACCCGGATGTATATCGGCAAAAAGGCTTAGCCCCATATTTTTTTCCAGTCCGATATTCTGGTTAGTGCTCACTGCGATATTGGTATAGGTCGAGTCTCCGACAACCAGGGTGGGATAATAAACAATATAGGGTTGGATATCATGGTCGTTGGCCCGGTAAAAAGCGGTGACCATAATAGAACCGGTTTTGTCAAATTCCCTGCTATAGCTCAACTCTATCCGGTTGCCAATCTCGGGTTTCAGGTATGGATTACCGGCAGTAACATTTTTTGGATCAATGGTATTGATAAAAGGATTCAGGTCCCGGTAATCGGGCCGCTCGATCCTTTTCGAATAACTGATTTTGACGGTTTGATTTTCACCAATCTTTCTTATAAAGAAGATAGAGGGAACAAAGGTATTATACCCCGGCGCATTCACCTGCTGCTGTGCGTTGGAATAAAAGGAATTAATTTCTGTTCTTTCATAACGTCCTCCGATTTTCGCATTGAAGAGCTTGGCTACCGGGAAGCTCATTTCAGCGTATCCTGCATAGACCTGTTGATGGTAGCTCAGGCTGTTGGAGAGCGCATTGTTGAAAACATAGGTCCCCATGGCAGGTTGATAGCTGAGCACATCGGAGCGGCTATTGATATCGCGTAAACTTAATTTCCCGCCAACGCCGAGCAACACCCCTTTTTTCAAAGGCTGGGTGTAATCCAGCTTGATTTCTGTTTCATTTTCTTTCCCGGGATTAGTGCTGTTGGTACCATAAAATATGGAATCCTGGGGTTGCTGCACCTGATAGCTGTTGGCGTCAATATGATTATTTCCGAAGCTTGAATTCGCTGAAATTTCCAGTTCCTGGTCTTCCCTGGCAAAAGTTCTTTTATAACCCAGACTTGCGTCGATGCTATGGAAAAGGAAAGTATTGTTGCTGTGGTTCAGGGATTGGATCTCGGAAATGGTATTCCCTGCCTGTCCGTTCATCGTCTGGGATTGCTCAATAAGGCCGGTTCCGTTGTTTCCGAAATTGTTATAGTTGAGCGAACCGGAAAAAGAATTATACTTCTTCACCGTCCAGTCGAAGCCGATACCGGTCTGGTATCCGTGTCTTTTGAATTGGTATTCCCCATCCTGGAGTAAACGGGTATTTGTTTTTTGTCCCGTATCGCTGGCCAAACGATCCGAACTACTCGGCGTCGCAGCCAGCAACCTGTAATTGCCGCTCAAAAATGCATTGACGCCAAAATTTCCATGTCTTGCGTTGAAGTTGAACGAACCATTTTCCATCCGGGTACCCGCGCTCAGCGACATGCTCCCGTTTATTCCATTGGCCTTGGTGCTTTTGAGAATGATATTGATGATACCGCCCAAACCTTCCGCATCGTATTTAGCACCCGGATTGGTGATGACCTCGATGCTTTTGATCTGGCTCGCCGGAATGGATTGCAGCACGTCCGCGATATTGCTGCCAAAAGCCGAAGAGGGCTTTCCATTGATCAGGAAGCGGATGCTCGAGCTGCCGGCCAGTTCCACATTTCCATCTACGTCTACGGATACCTGTGGTACTTTTTCAGGATGTCGGTCGCCACGCCTCCCTGGGAAGTAAGGTCCTTCTCCGCGTTGAATACCATTTTATCGATCTTATTTTCAATCAGACCCCTGGGTGCAGTCACGGTAACCGAGTCGAGGGTGGCCCGGCTATGCAAGAGATAAATTGTTTTAAGATCAAGGGTTCCGTTTTTTCCGATCTCCACATGGTTCACCGTTCGCGCTTTGTACCCGATGGATTCAATCAGTACGGAATAGCTGCCGGGCTTGATGCCGGATATGGTGAACGCGCCCTGATCATTGCTCGTGGTGCCATTCAGCGGTTTTTTATTCCCGGAAATGAAGAGGCTGACCGTTGCATACTCGATGGGGGTTCTTGACAAGGAATCCAGCACTTTACCAGTAATCATGGCTCCTTTTCCCGAACCTGCCCCATCCTGTCCTTTCACAATAGTTTGAATACCTGTCAGTAACAGCAATAACACCCATTTACTCATTGGCAATTTTTAAAGAAAGCAAACCTAAAGGAAAATGTTGAAGCAATACTGATCAGTAATGGGCCATATTTTCATATGATGATTGCGTCACTCGGGTGTGACATGCAATTATTCCAGCCGCTTATCTATTAATGCCCCTAAAAAAAGAATAATATCTTTTATTTCATCCTTCGTCAAATGCAGCGGTTCGCGGGGCAGGGTCTGATTCGTCATTTGGATGCCGAGTCCGGCGCCGCCTCCCCTGTTGTAAAAATCCATCACCGTTGCAAGCGATTTGAATGCGCCATTATGCATATAAGGATTGGTCTTTGTAATATTCCTGAGCGTGGGGGTTTTAAATGCCGATCTGTAAAATGGAGAAGGGAAAAAAGCATACCGCCCGGAATCTTTGTCTTCAACGGCAGCGTTCAAATGATCGGACGCGGGCACCCCCAGTACTTCGTATTCACTTCTGTTGAACAAAGGAGGCGTTAATCCATTAAACAACGGAACAAAGTGACAAGTGCCGCATTGTGCCTTTCCCATAAATAGATTGAACCCCTTTTTCTGGTTGGGGGTCAGCGTTTTTTTATTTCCTTGCATGTATTTATCAAAATCCGATGTAGATGTGCCGAGCGTTCTAAGAAAGGCTCCAAGGGCCGATGCTACTTCCCGGATGGTTATGGTATCTGAGTCCTTGAAGGCGAATGCACTTTTAAAAAGCTTCTTATAGGTTTGCATTCCGTTTAATCTCTTCTCGATAGCTGCGATTGAATTATTCATTTCTTCCGGACTCTTCAAAACCATGATTATTTGATCCTGTAGGTTTTTAGCCCTTCCATCCCAAAACTGGGCCGTTTGAAATGCCGCGTACATTAAGCTGGGTGTGTTTCTTCGCAGGTTTGAACGATGATCGAATGAAATATTACTGCTGAGCTGATCCGTATAATATTTCCCAGGTTGATGACAACCTGAGCAGGCCCGGGTAAAATTTCCTGAAAGCGCTTTTTCGTCAAACAGTTTTTTTCCTAATGAGGTGATCTTTTGGGCAGCTTTTTTTTCCGGGCCGATGATTTCTCCGCTGAATAAATCTTTTTTGGCATAATCAAGATTGGGTGCAGAGCACATGCCCAGGTTTTTTCTGTCAATCAATGAACCTAAAGCATGCTGTACCGGAATGGCGTATACAGATAAAAATTTCAGCCGGTCGAATGAATTAAAATCGGGATGATTTTTTAAATAGAAGATCGCATGTTGAAAAGCCTGGGATAAGATGCGATCCTCCTGAGCAGCATTCGATAAATACAACAGCAGGATCTGCTGCAGCGACCGAAGGCTTTCGAGCGATTCCGCTATCCCGCTTTTTAAATAGGGGGCATCGTATCCCGCGATATAGAGCGTCATGATCCGTATCAGTTCGATTCGCAGGCTTTCCATTATTTGGGCATCGGAAAGACTGACATGATATACCAGCGATCTTAAATCCTTTGCCGATTCCATGATCACCCGCACCTGATCATTCAGCGCCGTTTGTTGTTGAACGGGGTTGCCGCCGAAGAGCATGGATTCTATATATTGCAATCCATGCGGTTCTTCATATTCCATAAAGGGTTCTTCGGCCTCATATTTTGGCGGTGCATTGTATGCCTTTGCCTGGTTGGGGAAAAAATACTCGAGGAAGAATGAAATGCGTTTATACTTTATGCGGCAGGTTCTCAATGCCTCTTTGGCACCATCGATGCTGCGACGATCCGAACTGTCCATTAACCCAATGCCAGCATAAAGCGCAGTGGTTGATCTGAAGAATGTGTCAGATGACGCGAGAAAATAAGCGACCACCTGATCGGATCGATCAACAGGAGGCCTGGAACGGGTTGAGCTTATTCCGAAAATGACTACTGTCGCAAGACTGGTTATGATTAAATACCGCAATGCAATACTATTCTTTGGAGACGGTTAGATCTAAAAGTATTCATTTCTTTTTAACCATAGTAAACTGATCCCTGATCACCCCATCGGCACAGATCCATTTGAAATCGAGGGTCTTTCCATTTACCTGGATCAACCCTGCGCCGCCATTGGACGCATCTGAATAATACATGGCGTCGTGCGGAAATGATGCCTGCTGTCCACCCAACTTGCCTGCAGAACCGGCTACAACATATACGGTGCCTTTTCCATGCAGGTCTTTCTTCATGTAGGGCTGGCTGCGAACCGTTCCGTCATTCTTTCCTGATGAGCCGCTCAACACATACCTGGCGCTGTCAAATTCATTTTCTTTGCCATAATATCCATTCATCAACCTGGACCGTTCATAATCATGACTATGACCGCATAATACGAGATCAACCCCATATCGTTCCAGGATGGATATAAAATGTTCGCGGATGTCCACCAGCTCTTTTTCCGTATCCCCGTTATGTGATCCCATGGTAAATGGCGGATGGTGCCAATAGGCAATGATCCAGGTTGCATCACGTGCCTGCTCCAGATCTTTCTTCACCCATTGAACCTGGGGCCCAAGCGTATCCGATAGTCTGGCATTTTCCTGCAACCCGTAAGAGTCGAGCGACAGGAAATGTATATTCCCGATATCATAGGAATAATACGACTGTTCATGTGATGCAACCCCGCCTGATTCTCCATCAACCGGCATGCTGAAGATCTGGTAATAAGGAATCTCATGCGTGCGCTGGGCAACCGCGGCCGTAAACTCCACATCATGGTAGTCGTGATTGCCGGGAGAAGGAAATAAGGGATATTTCTTGAGCAGGTTGTCCCGGTAAATATTAAAAAAATTTGACTGGAACTCCGCATCGGTGCCGTCGGGATAAGTATTGTCGCCCAGAAGAATCCAGGCATTCAGGTATTTTTTCCCCAGATACCGAATCACCTGATCGCGAACATTCCTTTGATTGACCGAATTGTTGCCGCAATCGCCGAATGCCGCGACCGTATAACTGCCTGCTTCGTGAACAACAGGAAGTGTATAAAAATAATTGTTTGAATCTCCCTGCAATTGATTTTTAATGCTTCCTACGGAATAATAATACATGGTGAGGGGCTCAAGTGAACTCAATAGTACCTTATGTTCCGTAACCAATGCGGAATCATCCGCCAGGCCGTTCATAGCATGGGGATCTTTTCCAAACCTGACCCTGCTCCGGCTTAAAGCATCTGTCCTCCACCGGATCATGATGGAATGCGGGCTGGCTTTTTGCAAAT
>DATHGW010000209.1:0-4585 GCA_035317445.1 Puia sp. | reverse complement strand
TGATTGGTTGATAATTTGATTGGTTAGGTTTCTGACATTTCTATAACTTATCAACTATTCAACCAATCAACCAGTCAACTTTTCAACAAACCTAACTTATGAAGAAATTACTCTCCCTCCTGTTGATCCTGGCTTCATTTTTTTCGTATGCTCAAACAGACAGCATCCCCATTCCCATGAAAAATGGGATCGTTTTTTATGAAAAATATTATCCTATGGATTTCCGGTCGAATAAAAATCAGCAGTCCGTCAAAGCCCTGCAATGGTTTGGCAGGTATTTCAGCGATGTGGCGGAGGCTTTGAAGGTTGCCGATATTAAATCGGGCAAAATAGCCGGCGCCGGGGCCTTCAAAGTGATCGTGGGCGAATCGGGCAATTATTTCTGGATACAGATGCAGGTAGCCATTTCCGTTACAGATAGCGGTTATTTGTTCCAGTCCTATGATTATTATGAAAAGCCCGTCGAAAAAGGAGTCAGCAATGAGTATTCAAAGATCGAATATCGCTGGCGGGATTACCGGCAGGGGAAGCCCTGGTCGCCTGAGGATCAGCCCTTTTTCCGGGGTATCCATGAAAATACCCTCGCGATCATGGCTTCATTGGAAAAAGCCATGCACTAGTTCACGCCTTTTTTCCTGTTGAATATTTCTTCCCTCAGGGCGTTGAAGAACCGGGTGCGGCTTTTTTCGCCGACGGTGCTGATCTGTGTAGACTTCCGGACCAGGTTCATCATCGCGTCGTAAGTAAAATTGCTGAACCGTTCATCCCTCGTAGCCACATTATGCAACACGCTGTGATTTAAAAAGCTCATTTTGGTATGATTCAATTCGGCGATCACGGTATTGTCGCCCAAAAAAAGCTCGTTGATAAAAAGCTGGTAATCGGCAGAGGCGGCCGTCGGTTTTTCACCCAATCCAAATTTCTTTCCGGTTTCAGCCTGCTGCTCACAATGATTGACCAGTTCCTCGAGCTTATCGTATAAGGTCAACACGTCTTCCCTGGATTCAAATACATTGGCCTCACGGTAAAATTCAATCTGCCAAAGGGTGGCGCTAAGACAGGCCAGGTTCCATATTTCGGTGGTGGGAATCTGGTTATATACCCGGATGATCTTTCGTCCAAGTTCTTCGTATGCCGGGTAATTGTTTTTCAGCGAGAATTTCCGCGTCCGTATTTCATCGTGGTTGACAAAGGTTCTCAGCCAGAGAAATATCTTGAAGGTCGCCAGTTCCGGCACCTGGAAAAAGCAGATAAAGGGAAGGTCTTTCGCAAGAAAATAAAAATGTTTTTTCTCGAAGCTCTGGATCATGGAAAAACTCCTCAACAGATCGTTGAGCCAGTTTTCAAAAAAATGGTCGGTATTTTCGGGCAGTTTGCCGGTAAAGATGAAGGAGTCGCTTTGGAGATGCAGGAACTGGTCAAGGGAGATCTTGTACGCTGAGCAAAGTTTCCGGATCTCTTCAAAAGAAATGGGCTTTTCTCCCCTGATCCTCCGGTAGGCACTGTCATTACTAATGGCCAGGTGTTCGGCAATTTCTTCTACCAGGGAAAGATGCGGTGGCAGAATACCCTTTATGTGTTGGAAAAAGAGTTGCTGAACGTCAACGGTGCTTTCCATGAACGGCGCATTTATAGGTTAGGGCGAGCTGTATAAATGTAGGGGGATTTTCTAATTAAACAATGGCTTAAAGCGGTTTTCAGCCGATTCAACGGGCAAAACCATACACTCATCGAAATCATTCTTTAATGTGCCGGAGTCATCGCATCTTTGTATCAGCAATTAGGTGAAACCAAATCCGAGAAAATCCAGTGATCCGAATCCAGAAAAACCAACCCTTTTTTTCCCAATTCCTTTGAAACCGTAAGACCGTACTCAGATCAATTCCTTTACGTCCATAAAGATATTACTGAGTAAAAAAAGCCACCTCCGGGTGGCTTTTTTATTGGACGCATCTGGTGATCAGGGGGTCAATCCCAGTCGCCTGGAAATATCGGAACTGAATTGATTGGCGGGATCATATTGTTTTTTGATGGACAGCCACTCTTTGTACTGTGGATACATTTCTTTAAAGGTCTTTTCATCCAGGAGCGCATCTTTCCCAAGATAGAGCCGGCCCCCGGCTTGCAATACTTTGGCATCCAGCTTTGGCGTAAATTCCAGCAACGCTTTGGTTACGGGAAAATCAATCGCAAGTGTATATCCTGAGAATGGGAAAGACAAAATGCCCTGGCCTTCGCCCATTCGTTTAAAGACATTCAGAAACGGCGTGCAACCACTGTCTGCGATCATTTCCAGGATGCGGACAAGGTTTTGCTTCCCGTTTTCTTCCGGAATGACGAACTGGTATTGAATGAATCCCCGTTTTCCATAACCCCTGTTCCAATTATTGATGGCATCGAGCGGGAAGAAGAATTTTTCATAATGAACAAATTCCTTCGGGGAATTTTGAACGAATGCGATCACGCGGTTCAGTAGCCTGACCGTTATATCGTTCAGGACAAACGAGGGAAGGAAAAATGGAACGGACAATTTGCTGCTGGAATGTAATTTCAGCGGTGCTGCCTTCAACCGTTCAGGAAGTTCATCGAACCTTGCGGCATTCCCCAGGGTCAGCACGCCGCTGCCGAGTTTATTGCCCTTGGCCAGCGCGTCGATCCAGGCCACAGAATAATTGTACTCATGGTCATAGGTTTCCAATGCATCGAGCATGTGGTTGAGGTCCCGGATGACGATTGACTTTTGTTTAAAATACGTGGTCTCTATTTTTCTTAGTCTGATCGTGGCTGTTAGGATGACGCCCAGCAGGCCAAGGCCACCAAAATTGGCCCAGAACAGATCCGGATTTTCGCTGCGGGAAGCCTTCCGTTGGCTCCCATCGGCCAGCAGGATGGTAAAAGATTCGACGCAGTTCACGAAAGAACCATCAATATGATGCGCTTTACCATGGATGTCATTGGCGATTGCGCCGCCAACGGTTACAAATTTGGTACCCGGACAGATCATGGGCAACCAGCCCCTTGGCGCAAAAACGGAAATGATCTCTTCCAGGCTTACACCGGCCTGGCATTCGAGTATGCCCTGTTTTTCATCCCAGGAAAGGAAATGATTGAATTTGCTGCAAATGGCCACCTGGTGGCCGGCATTCAGGGCCTGGTCGCCATAACTTCTGCCCAGTCCGCGCGGAATGAGTGTATCCGCCTTTAAAGCTTTTTTAAGGTCATCTTCACCCGAAGGTTGCAACACGTAAGATTCAGAAACTGGATAATTACCCCAGCCGGCGAGTTTTATTTTCGGTGTGATAGGAAAGGCGTTTAATGAGCTGCAAAATTAGCAATAATTTCCGACAGCTCATAGCGAGGCTGCCCTTCTCAAAATAAATGTATTTTTCTCGCTGGCCTTCGGAATATCCAGCGTTGGGTTGTCATAGTTTTGAAAATCCACTGCCTGTAGCCTGATCTCATCATTGCTGAGTTTCCAAAGCAGGTGTTTCATTTGAAAATTGCTGCCTTCGGGATACATGACCAGGACGAGCTGCTTTTTGATGGTATCGATGGAGTAATTGTATTTCTGATTCTTCAGTTTTTCCATCGCATCAATATTCACTTCCCTGGAATTGAGAAAATTAAGGTTCAGGCTGTCTTTCTTATTGACAGAACGCCATTTACCAATGAGAAAATTGGGTTGGTTTGACTGGGCGCTAGCCGTCGCGAAGACAAGGAGGACAAAACCGGTAAGGAGAAACCGGATGGTTGGAACGGAGGAAGCAGGCGCATTTTTCATGACAGTATGGATGAGTAAGTTACAACTTTTCTTCAGAATAATTTGCTGTTCGCCGAAAAGCGTTGGGAGATAATTGGTAGATTTGAAAAGAACCGCATAAGTTGGCCAATAACATGAAGCGTATTCACAGCATCGATTTTACGAGGGGACTGGTTATGGTGATCATGGCCTTGGATCATGTTCGCGATCTGATGCATGTGACCTCCCTGAACCAGGCGCCGACCAATTTACAAACCACCACAACAGGTTTGTTCATGACCCGCTGGATCACCCACCTATGCGCTCCAACATTTGTATTTCTTTCCGGGGTCTCTGCATATATTTCATTCAGCAGACTGGGAAACAGGACGGCCAGCAGAAATTTTTTATTTAACCGCGGACTATGGCTGGTGATCCTGGAGTTTACGGTCGTGAATTTCGCGCTTTGGATGGATATTCATTTCCGTACGCTGATCATGGAAGTGATTTGCGCAATCGGCGTTGGGTTTATTGTGCTTTCTTTTTTATTGAAGTTGCGGGCTCGCAGCATTGGCATTATTGGCCTCGTCATTATATTTGGCCATAATCTGCTGCAGGGTATTTCCTTTCCTGCCAATCCGGTGCTGAATACCATTGCATCGGTGCTCTTCGCGCCAAACATGCTGCGCGTACCGCCGGAATTTACTTTCCTGGTAGGTTACCCGCTGGTGCCCTGGCTGGGTATTTTATTGCTTGGATTTGCGTGCGGAAAACTATTTGATCTTCCTTTAGCGCGGAGAAAAAAAATATTCCGGCAACTGGGTATAGCTTCTTTATTGTTTTTCT
>DATHGW010000208.1:0-3231 GCA_035317445.1 Puia sp. | reverse complement strand
CGCTGCAAAAAGCAAAAAGACTGGTAGAGTGCGGACACGATGTCGTGATCTTATTGGATTCGATAACACGTCTCGCCCGTGCACACAATACCGTGGCGCCCGCCTCAGGTAAGGTGTTGAGTGGCGGCGTGGAAGCCAATGCAATGCAAAAGCCAAAACAGTTTTTTGGTGCCGCCCGTAAAATTGAACATGGAGGCTCACTGACCATTTTGGCCACGGCCCTGATCGATACCGGGTCAAAGATGGATGAAGTTATTTTTGAAGAATTCAAAGGTACCGGCAACATGGAACTTCAGCTGGACCGTCGTCTTGCCAACAGGCGCGTATATCCTGCCATCGACCTGGTCGCATCCTCTACCAGGAGGGATGACCTGTTGCTGGAAAGGGATGTATTGCAGCGGATGAACCTGTTGCGTGTATTCCTTAACGATATGAATACCGAAGAGGCCATGAACGAATTGCTGAAACGCATGCGCGGAACGAAAAGCAATGAGGAGTTTTTGGCCAGCATGAATAGCTGATTCAATTGACAGATGACAGATGACAGCAGAGCGTTTATTGCCTTCCTGTCAACTGTCATCTATCAACTGTCAACTTACTTGAGCGCATCAATCTTCTTAGCCAATTTCCGGTCTTTTTCCGTCACAACATCACCGGCATCATGGGTAGACAGCCAGATTTCAAGCTGGTTATATACATTCTTCCAGGTAGGATGATGGTCCATCTTTTCTGCTTCAAGGGCCACCCTTGTCATGAAGGCAAATGCCTCGGAGAAATTTTTAAACTCAAATTTCCTGTACAGCGAATTTTTTTCTTCCTTCCACATAAAAAAATATTTAATATAGTGTCAAAATAACAGAAGAAGACTATTAAAACATCAAATGCTCTTTGTGCCTGATCTTCTCTTGTGTCAGTTCCATGACCAGCTGCACCGCCGCGATCGTTCTTACCGAGTTCATCAGGTCACTCAGCATGCCATCATTCACGATATCTCCTTTCAATAACCACAAAAAATCAAGATGCCTGAATTCAGGAAGCAGGTATTCCCCATCAAATTGATTGTTGTATAAATAATGTTTGAGCGAACAATTGGATTCTGAGAATTCGTACACGCCAAAAAAGTATTTACGTTCTTTTTTTTTAAGTTGAATTTCAATCTGGTTGTTGACGCGAAAATCGAACCTGAGACTATTGTTGAGGTGACGGCAAAACTGGTAGTCTTTCACCGGAGCCACAATACCCAACAGGCGTGCATCTTCAAAGAACTCGTTAGTCATGTCGTTGATATCGAGCCTTAGTTTCATAGCCATTTCAGTGGCAATTTTATTGCTAATGATGGATCAGAATTCTACTTCCGCAGTGGCGGAATCATTCCCGCGCTTATAATTGACCACGGCCTTATCACCTTTCTTAAATTTTGACAGGGCCTCCATGTAATTTTCCAGGGAAGAAACGGGATAATCGCCCAGTTTGACAATCACATCGCCTATTTTTAGCCCCGCCTTCTGCGCAGGCCTTCCATCACTTACACCGTCTAACCTGACACCGCTGCCGTTATAGGTATAGTCCGGCATAATGCCGAGGGTAACACTGAACCTGGCTGATGTGCCGGTTTGCGTTTCCCTGGTTTTGCTGAAAGCAACGCGATCCCGGTCATTTAACCTGTCGAGCAGTTCATAAATAAGTTTCACCACCATTAATTCTCCTGTATAATTGATCTTGTCAAAATCATCGGTTGGCTTATGATAATCACTGTGAAAACCTGTGAAAAAAAACAGCACCGGGATGTCTTTCCGATAGAAAGAAGTATAGTCGCTGGGTCCGGTTCCACTGGAATCAAATTTGAAATTAAAATATTTAAAGTCTTTTTGTCTAGGGTTGTTCAGGATCTCACCCCAGGCGGGAGAAGTGCCATAACCTCCGATCGTCAGCACGCGCGAACTGTCGTTCAGCCTGCCGATCATATCCATGTTGATCATACAATCCACGTTTGCCAGGTTGATCGTGGGATGTTCTGTAAAATATTTGGATCCAAATAATCCCAGCTCCTCTCCGGAAAAAGCAATAAAAAGGTAGTTGTTTTTTTTCAGCTTGGATGCTTTTAACAAACGGGCCAGCTCGATGACGCCAGCCGTTCCGCTCGCATTGTCATCTGCCCCATTATGGATCTGTTTTTCCGGTCCGCGGTATAAGGAATTTCCGTCTTCACCATAACCCAGGTGGTCATAATGTGCCCCGATGATGATGGTACTGGCTGCATGGTTGTCAAGATAGCCGATGATGTTGTTGGCAGTTCTTTTCGCTTCATTTAATCCGACATTGATCTTAATATCCAAAGATGCAGATTCATCCCTGAGCCATTTTCTTTTTGCATCCTTGCTCACATACAAAACCGGGATAGTTGCAAGCGTTGACCTGTCTTTCGGTTTGAACGAGATATTATCGTCGATTCTGGAAGTATTATAAAAAATGACCGCTGTAGCCCCTTTTTTAACATACTCTTTGATCTTACTATGGAGGGCGTCTTCCAGGTCAAAATGGGGATTATTGCGGTTCGATTCCAAGATCTCTTTCAGATCTATAAACCAGGGCACGCCGCTTTCCTGTAAGGCAATCGCCGGCATTCCCTCAACTTTTTTGGAGGCGCTGAATGCCAAAGGAAAATATTCCTTATCGAGCTGCAGTTCATTATTGTTGATGGAAAAGCGCGTATCGGGGCTGATTTGTTTGCCGTCGTTTATTTCAAACGGTTGCGTCCAGCCGTTATCTGCACCACGAGGTTGCAGGTTCAGCTTTTGGAACGCGTCAATGATGAAGTCAGACGCAAGTTTTTCACCTGGCGTTCCAGCCCGTCTTCCTTCGAGTTTGTCGTCGGCCAGGAATTTTACTTCAGATTCCAGGTTAGCCAGCGTTGCTTTATCTGCCTTTTTTAATTTTTGCGATAAAACAGATGACAATGAAGTGGTAAGTAAAAAAAAGACGACTAAGAGGCGGCAGATCATATCTGGCTATTTAAATAAGGATGGTCTTCCATGACAAAGGTAGGTGCGGCAAATGCCATTCCAAAAAACGGCAAAAAATAGTTTTTTTGACTCATAACTAAGCCGCAGGGGCCTATAATTGCTGAAAACTTTTCTGCACTCCTATTTTTCCTTTACTTTTGCAGATTAGCCTTTTTTGATCGACTGTCCGGTCGGAAAATGACTATGGAAAATTGTTATTCTGAATGGC
>DATHGW010000207.1:0-2785 GCA_035317445.1 Puia sp. | reverse complement strand
CCTTTCTCTGCGACGATTGATTCAAAAGGTTTTACAAAAGGAAAAGCATCATCAATGTTTCTCCTGGCCCCGGATAACAATGCCGGTGCAACAAGTGGAATTACGCTGGGAGGCGATTCCATCAGCAACAATAAACCATGGCAGGGTAAGTGGACAAGTCTAAAAGGGGAAAAGAATGGCAAATATGAAGTGAATGTTGCAGCGTCCTCGGCAGTAATCGTTAGGATACCTGTTTACAAAATGAAAACTAGCAAAAGGTGAAAATTGTAAGGATCTCTATTTTAATATTGTTTTGTTTCAATCAACTTTATGCAATTGATTTTTCAGGAATGAAATGGATATCAATTGATGAGTCATTGATGAAGCCTAATCAATGGATTTGCTTTCGTAAGAATTTTAATGTAAACGAAAACAAAGGACCGGCAAATTTTTACATTGCCGTTGATTCTAAATATTGGCTTTGGATTAATGGCAAAATGGTCGTTTTTGAAGGAGAGCTTAAACGCGGCCCTACTCCGCAAGATACTTATTATGACAAAGTAGATATATCCTCCTTCCTAAAAAAGGGGAATAACAGCATTGCCATTCTTGTTTGGTATTGGGGCAAGGATGGGTTCTGCCATAAAAATAGCGGCAAACCCGGTTTGTTGGCAAAACTTGTGCTGAATAAGCAACAAGTAAATTCAGACGAATCGTGGAAAGTACAAATACATCCGGCGTATGGGGAAAGCGCACCGCCATATCCCAATCCTCGCTTACCGGAATCGAATATTCATTTTGATGCTCAAAAAGATATTGCGGGATGGGAACAATACAATTATGATGATCGACATTGGGATTTTGCCAGGGTAGGAGGGATCTATCCCTGCAGTCCATGGAATAAATTGATAGAAAGGCCAATCCCCAATTGGTATGACTCCGGCATTTTGCCATACGATTCTGTCTCTTATCAAAACGACAGTACGCATTTAATCGTAAAAGCAAGGCTGCCTCGTAATTTATCTGTCACTCCCTTTCTTAAAATAAGATCGGTAGAAGGAAAGTTAATAGATATAAGAACCGATAACTATAAGGGTGGGAGCGAATATAATGTTCGTGCAGAGTATATTACGAAAAATGGGGAACAGGAATTTGAGGCGTATAACTATGTCAATGGTCATCAGGTAATATACACTTTACCAAAAGGTATCGAGGTTGTTTCACTAGGTTATCGTGAAACACGCTACAATACCAAACATATCGGAAAATTTGAGTGTAATGATGATTTTTACAATAAATTATGGATTAAAGCAGAAAATACAATGAACCTGAATATGCGTGATGCTATCCAGGATGCAGATAGGGAACGCTCGCAATGGTGGGGTGATGCCGTGATTGTTTCGGGCGAAATACTGTATAGCTGCGACACCAATGGGACTAAACTTATAAAAAAGGCTATTAAAAATTTAGTGGATTGGCAAAAGCCTACCGGAGTATTATTTTCACCCGTCCCTACGGGTAAAAGTTACAAAGAACTGCCGGCACAGATGTTGGCAAGTATCGGTAAATTCGGCTTTTGGAATTATTATTTGTATTCTGGTGACAGTGAAACAATACGCTATGTTTATCCTTCTGTAAAAAAATATCTGGCTCTTTGGGCAGTTGAAAGTAATGGGCTTTTAATACATAGATCGGGTGATTGGGACTGGTATGATTGGGGAAACAATATTGATGCTACCGTGATGGAAAATGCCTGGTATTGCCTTGCCTTGGAGAGTGCTTATAATATGGCATTGCTATTAGATCTTAAGGAGGACGCATTGGTGTATTCCAAAAAAATGCAGGTGATAAATCAGGCTGTAAATTCCTTTTTTTGGAATGGCCATGAATACCGAAGCCCCAATTATAGAGGAAATACAGATGACAGGACAAATGGACTGGCTGTTTTGGCCGGGTTTGCAGATCAGGAGAAATGGCAATCTATCCGGCATTTTCTAAATGGATATGCCAATGCAGGCCCTTATATGGAGAAGTATATTTTAGAATCCTACTTTCAACAGGGCGATGTCAAATTGGGTTTGGAGAGAATGAAAAACAGGTACGAGTATATGGTTAATCATGAATATACTACGTTGTGGGAAGATTGGCGAATTGGCGGTTCGGGAGGAGGAAGTATAAATCATGGTTGGGCAGGCGGGCCTTTAAGCCTTCTTTCTGAATATATTGCAGGTATACGACCTCTTGAAGCCGGTTGGAAACAATTTATTATTAAACCGCAATTGGGTAATCTAAAATGGGTGAATTGCACGGTGCCTGCCGCAAACGGAATGATCGATGTTCGTATTCAAAAAACAGACGGAAGTTTTGACTTAAAGGCAGTGAACACCCTGCGATGCAGCTATATTGTAGCGATCCCTAAGATGGCCGGGTTTAAAAAAATCAATATTAACGATAAAGAATACGACGGTTTATCATTACTTAAATTGAATTCACAAAATGTATCATTTAAAGAAGCTGACAATGATTTTTGGTATCTAAAGACAGATTTACAGCAATTAAAGATAGTTGTGAATTAATGAGATTACTTAAAGGATTGGCCAAAAATATAGGCAGTAGGTGTCATTTTAGTGATACGTTTAAACTGACGATTGAAATTAGAAAGATTGTTGTATCCTGATTCGTAACATATTTGTAATACATTTAAATTACCTTCTGCCAACAGTCGACAAGCATAACTTACTTTTACTTCGTTCAAAAAAAACGAAAAAGTCTTCTTGGTTCTCATTTTAAAATATTTACAAAAGGC
>DATHGW010000206.1:0-3656 GCA_035317445.1 Puia sp. | reverse complement strand
AAAAGAGCCATAAATTCGGTTTGAAATTCTTCGAAAATTTCGTTCAGCACTACTGATGAAGCGCGTGAGGATCATACCTGCCTTGCTCATCCAACAGGGCGGATTGGTAAAATCTGTCCGGTTCAAAGACCATAAATATGTCGGCGATCCCATCAATGCCGTCAGGATATTCAATGAAAAAGAGGTGGATGAGATCGTGGTGCTCGACATTTCTGCCACAGCGGAAAAAAGACCGCCCAATATCCGCCAGATCAAAGAGATCGCCAGTGAAGCGTTTATGCCCCTGGGTTATGGAGGCGGAATCACTACCCTCAGTGAGATCAGGGAACTGGTGTCATCGGGCGTGGAGAAGGTAGTGTTGAACACGAGTGCGTTTACGAATCCATCCCTGGTCAGCGAAGCTGCCCGGTATGTGGGTAGTCAAAGCATCGTGGTGTCCATGGATGTAAAAAAAAACCTCTGGGGCAAATACAAGGTCTTTGTACAGAACGGATCAAAGAATACAAACCTCGATCCCGTTGAATATGCGATGCAGATGGAAGCTGCCGGGGCAGGTGAGATTTTCCTGAATGCGATTGACCGCGACGGTACATTCTCGGGGTATGATACCAGCCTGATCAGCCTGGTGAGTTCAAAAATAAATATCCCGCTGGTGGCCATCGGCGGCGCAGCGAGCCTGGCGGATTTTACACAGGCCATTCAGCATGGTGCTTCAGCGGCTGCCGCAGGGAGCATGTTTATTTTTCAGGGTCCGCACAGGGCCGTATTGATCAGCTATCCCGCGCAGAAAGAATTAAAAGAAAAAGTGTTTACACAGGTTGTATAGATGAAAGACATGGTGCTCAGCAAGACAGATCCCCGTTACCGGCAGTGTTCACTGACTGTGATGGACAATATTGCCGATCCGGCGATAACATTTGACGAAGATGGTATTTGTAATTATTATTTCGAATACAAAAAAGCAGAGGCCACGGATGTGTTAACCGGTGAACAGGGGAGATCGAAACTGGACGAACTGATCGCAAGGATAAAAATCGACGGTAAGGGTAAGCGTTATGATTGCCTGATCGGTTTAAGCGGCGGGGTCGACAGTACCTATGTTGCCTGGCTGGCGAAACAATATGGCCTGAGGCCATTGGCGGTTCATCTTGACAATGGCTGGGATTCAGAACTGGCAGTGAAAAATATCGAGAACGTGATCACCAGGCTTGGTTTTGAACTCTATACCCTCGTGGTGAACTGGAAAGAATTCAGGGATATTCAACTGGCTTATCTCAGGGCTTCTGTGGTTGACATCGAAGTGGTCTCCGACCATGCCATTTTTGCGACAATGTACAAACTCGCCAAAGAACACAATACAGGCTATATCATCAGCGGCACTAATGTGGTCACGGAATACATCATGCCGCCAGACTGGATCTACCAGAAAATGGATTTCGCCAACCTGAAAGACATTCATAACCAGTATGGAAAAGTAAAGCTGAAGACCTATCCCAGTTTTGACTTCAAAAAATATGTTTACTATTCCGCGATACTGAAGCTCTCACCGATCTCCATCCTGAATTATGTGTCTTACAATAAGCAGGAGGTCAAGGACCTCATTAAAAAAGAGCTCGACTGGCGCGATTATGGAGGCAAGCACTATGAATCCGTGTTCACGAAATTTTACCAGGCCTATATCCTTCCCGAAAAATTTAAGATCGACAAAAGAAAAGCCCATCTCTCCACCCTGATTTGTTCAGGCCAGATGACTAGGGAAGCAGCCTTAAAAGAACTGGAGCAACCCCTGTATACATCCGCCGAACTGGCATCTGATAAGGAATATGTGCTGAAAAAATTTGAATTGTCCGAAGCCGAATTTGATGCGATCATGCAATTGCCGGCAAGAAGGCACCAGGATTTTAAAATGGACAAACACCTCAAGGCGTCTTATATGAACCTGCTGGAAAAAACGGCTCCTTTCAGGAGGGCCATCAAAAAAATGATTTCCAAATGAGCGATCTTCTTCGATTCGGCATCATTGGATGCGGGCGTATTGCGCAGCGGCACGCAGAGCATATCCATAAGAAAGGAAAGCTGGTCGCCGTTTGCGATGTGGTCCCCGAAAAAGCGGATCAACTGGCCAAACAATATGGCGCGCGTGCATATTATTCAGTAGCGGAGCTGCTGGACAAAGAAAAAGATATGCAGGTTGTGGCCATTTGCTCTCCCAATGGACTGCATGCAACACATTCCATACAATCGCTGAATGCCGGGTTCCATGTATTGTGCGAGAAGCCCATGGCCATCAGCAGTTACGATTGTGGTGAAATGATCAAGGTTGCCGAAAAAACCAATAAGCGCCTGTTTGCTATCAAGCAAAACCGGTTTAACCCGCCGGTGGACGCAGTAAAAAAAGTTATTGACGAGGGCAGGCTGGGAAAGATCTATAGCATCCAGCTGAGCTGTTTTTGGAACCGCAATGCAGATTACTATCGCAATTCGTGGAAAGGCACCCTGGCGCTGGATGGCGGTACCCTGTACACGCAGTTCAGTCATTTTATTGACCTGATCTACTGGATGGTGGGAGATGTAAAAAACGTGCAGGCAGTGACGGCGAATTTTGCGCACCAGGGCATGATTGAATTTGAAGACACGGGTGTCGTGATCCTCGAATTCCAGAGCGGTGCGATCGGCACGATCAACTATACTGTTAACAGTTATGGAAAGAACATGGAAGGCTCGTTGACCATTTTCGGAGAAAAAGGCACGGTGAAGATCGGCGGGCAATACCTCAACGAACTCGAGTACCAGAATATTGAGGGCTATAAAATAGAAAACCTGGCGGAGGGTAACAAAGCGAACAATTATGGCACCTATATGGGGTCCATGAGCAATCATGATAAAGTATATGATAACCTGATCGAAGTGTTGCAGCACAATGCAGCCATCAGCACCAGTTCTTTTGAAGGGTTGAAGACGGTGGAGATCATTGAGAAGATTTATAAGGCGGCGAAGAAATGATGAATCCCCTGACGGGGTTAAAAACCCCGTCAGGGGTTAGCGACCAGCTAGCAAAAAGTAGCTCTTCACAATTGCAACCCGCCAAACCCTGACGGGGGCTTTAGCCCCGTCAGGGGGAAACTTCATTCACAATAAAAAAATATGCACACCCCACTCACCCGCAACTCCGGCATCCACGAAGACGTCCAATTCGGCATCGACGTGAAAGTCGTGCAGCCCGTAAATCTCTACGGTTGCAGCATCGGGGACCATTGTTTTATCGGTCCCTTTGTAGAAATTCAAAAGAATGCTATGATCGGGAATAGAACGAAGGTGCAGTCGCATGCCTTTGTCTGCGAGCTGGTGACCATCGGGGAAGACTGTTTTATCGGGCATGGGGTGATGTTCATCAATGATGTGTTTGCGGATGGTGGTCCTGCAGGGGGAGATCAATCCAAATGGCGGGCCACCCAAATTGGCAATCATGTGTCCATCGGATCCAATGCTACAATATTGCCCATAACCATCTGCGATCATGTCGTCATTGGCGCTGGTTCTGTTGTCACAAAAGACATTCAAACCCCCGGAATCTATGCCGGCAATCCAGCCGCATTCGTACGAGGATTCTGAGCAGCCAGACCGCCCCCATTTTCTTATTTTCTATTTTCTATTCT
>DATHGW010000205.1:0-3154 GCA_035317445.1 Puia sp. | reverse complement strand
TGCTGCAAACCTATACCGGGCGATGACGTATTCGGATTTGTATCTACCGGCAAAGGACTGACCATTCACCGGACCAATTGTCCGAATGCAGCCAAGCTGATGTCAAATTATGGCCATCGCGTGGTGAAAACGAAGTGGGCCAAGAATAAAGAGATCTCATTCCTCACGGGTATTCGCATCATCGGTCTCGACGATGTGGGTGTGGTGAACAAGATCACCAACCTGATCTCAGGAGAATTAAGGTTGAATATCAACGCCATCACCATCGAAGCCAAAGAAGGGATGTTTGAAGGAAATATCAAGATCTATGTGCATGACAAAGAGGAACTGGAGGAATTGGTCCATCGCTTACTGCAGCTCAACGGGATTCATTCTGTGGACAGGTATGACACGGAAAATGTTTAATTTTCTCAACACAATCCCAATTAACTTACTTTTGCTGCTTTCCAAAAATTTAAACGAATTAAATTGAATGGTTGACGTAATCTTAGGACTGCAATGGGGTGATGAGGGAAAGGGAAAAATAGTAGATTATTTTGCTCCGAAATATGATATGATTGCCCGCTTCCAGGGAGGGCCCAATGCGGGCCATACCCTCTATGTAAACGACAAGAAAGTCGTATTGCACCAGATCCCATCCGGTATTTTTCATGAAGACATCATCAACCTGATCGGGAACGGGGTAGTGCTGGATCCGGTGACCCTTAAAAAGGAATGTGAGACGGTGGCGGCGTTTGGTATTGATTACCGGAAAAGCCTGTTTATTTCCCAAAAGGCGCACCTGATCATTCCGACTCACCGTGCATTGGATAAGGCCTCGGAAACATCCAAAGGCAAAGAAAAAATCGGCTCTACACTAAAAGGAATCGGCCCGGCCTACATGGACAAGACCGGCCGCAATGGCTTGAGGGTCGGAGACCTGCTGGACAAGAGTTTTACCACACAATACATTAAGCTAAGGCTCAAACACCAGAAGATACTGGATAGCTTTAATTTCCAGGAAGACCTTTCGGCTTGGGAAGAAGAGTTTTTTGAGGCGCTGGATTTTATGCGCTCATTCCATATCGTCAACAGCGAGTATTTCATCAACGATAAATTACAGGCAGGCAACAAGGTGCTGGCAGAAGGTGCGCAGGGCAGCATGCTTGATGTGGACTTCGGCACTTTTCCATTTGTGACATCCTCCAATACCATTTCAGCGGGGGTTTGCACCGGCCTGGGTATTGCTCCCCAAAAAATAAGAGATGTGATCGGCGTGTCAAAAGCCTACTGCACCAGGGTTGGCGGAGGCCCATTCCCGACGGAATTGGAGGATGCCACAGGAGAAGAACTAAGAAAGATCGGCTGCGAATTTGGCGCAACAACGGGACGCCCGCGACGTTGTGGCTGGATAGACCTGGTTGCCCTTAAATATGCCTGTATGATCAACGGGGTCACAAAAATTGTCATGACCAAGGCCGATGTACTGGATGCCTTTGAAACCCTGAAACTCTGTACGGCCTATAAAATAGAAGGGAAAACCAGCCAGGAAATACCCTTTCAGATATCCAGGGTTGAGATTCAGCCACAACTGGAGTCCCTGAAAGGATGGTGCAAGGATACCAGCTCAATCAAAAATTATGACGGGCTTCCCGAAGCGATGAAAAACTACATTCAGTTCATCAATCGCTATTTAAAGGTAAATATTGCCTATATTTCCAATGGGCCCGGCCGCGATCAATTAATTGAAAATTTATAAAGGACCGGGCTGTTATTTTAGTAAATATTCTTTCTAAAAAATTTGGCCAATTAAAAACTTCGCTGAAATTTTACACTATAATCTTGTTGGAATATGGCATCTAAACCAGATAAGGAGAAGAAGGATTCAAAAAAATCCGTCCCTGAAATACCAAAGGAAGCTTCCGCTAAACCAGCTTCCAAGTCAAAAAAGCAACCGGAAGAAGACGATGATGACGATGATGATGATTCCGATTCGCCCAAAACACCCGCTAAAAAAGGAGCCAAGGCATCTCCTAAAAGCAAAAAAGACGAGGAGGATGATGACGATGACCTGGGTGAAGATGAGCCAGATGAAGTAGACGAATGGGAAAAAGTAGAAGAGGAAGAAGAATGGGATCCTGATTTTGACGAATTTGATATTCCTAAGTCCAAAACAAAAAAGGCTGCCGGTCCTGCAAAGAAGGGTGGCGTAAAGGGGCCCGAAGAAGATGATCTAGGTCTGGATGAAGAATTTAAAGACCTGGATCTGTTCAATGAGGGCAGCTTTGACGAAGAAGAGGAAGACTTTTAATCAATAGACAATAGGCAATGGGCAATAAGCAATCCTGATTTAAAATTGCTTGTTGCCCATTGATCATTTATGGAGGTGCAGTTCATCCTAATTCCCCATGACCTTGAACAGAACGCATGTCAGTTTTCAGATCACAGATTTTCAACGAACAAAACAACAAATGTTGAATTGGGCCGGCCAGTTCAATATTTGTTGTTTTTTGGATAACCACGCATATCGTCTGCCTCATCAGTCACATGACTGTTTACTGGCCGCCGGCGCACTGGAATACCTGGAAGCTCATGCAGGCAATGCCTTCACAGCGCTCAGGCATTTTTCGAATGAGCGCAAAGACTGGCTCTTCGGTCATTTTTCATTTGACCTGAAAAATGAAACAGAACAACTCTCCTCTGCTCATCCCGATCATATTGGTTTCCCCGATTTATTTTTCTTTGTACCCGAGGTCGTCATTGAATTAAAAAAAAATATCATCAACATCGGGAGCCGGGGTAATGACCATGACCGGATCCTCGAACAAATTCTTCAGTACCCAGCCCGGGTAAGCAGCGCACAAAAGATCCAACCCGTCAGGGAAAGATTTTCCCGGCAGGAATACATCAACACCGTTGAGCAATTGCGCAGGCATATTTTATATGGCGATTGCTATGAAATTAATTTTTGCCAGGAATTTTATGCGGAAAACACAACCATCGATCCCCTGCGGATATATGACCAGTTGAGTAATGCCTCACCCATGCCTTTCGGCGCATTCTATAAACTCAGGGACAAATATTTACTTTGTGCGAGTCCCGAAAGGTATTTAAAAAAAGAAGGCCGGGTGCTGATCAGTCAACCCATAAAAGGTACCGAACAGAGAATCCCGGA
>DATHGW010000204.1:0-3782 GCA_035317445.1 Puia sp. | reverse complement strand
AAAATGGATACACTCACTGCCGATTACCTGAACGGACGCAGGGTTATCCCGGTGCCCTCAGAAAGAAGACAGGGGAATGGAAAATTCCTTGAATTGAAGGGGGCGAAGGGAAATAATTTGAAAAATGTTCATGTGAAATTTCCATTGGGGAAATTCATTGTGGTCTCCGGCGTCAGTGGCAGCGGAAAATCAACCCTGATCAACGAAACCCTTTACCCGATACTGAGCGAACATGCATTCGGTTCGCGCGTAACGCCCCTGGAATATAGATCGATCAGCGGTTTGGAGCATATTGATAAAGTGATTGAGATTGACCAGTCGCCGATAGGCCGAACGCCCCGGAGTAATCCTGCGACCTATTGTGGGTTTTTTACAGACATCAGGACCCTATTTGCTTCCGTGCCCGAAGCCAAGATCCGCGGATACAATGCCGGGCGGTTTTCTTTTAATGTCAAAAGCGGCCGCTGCGATGTTTGCGAGGGAAGCGGGATGCGGGTCATTGAAATGAATTTTTTGCCGGATGTATATGTTCATTGTGAAAAATGCAATGGCAGACGATATAGCCGCGATACGCTGGAGATCAGGTACAAGGGAAAATCCATCAGCGATGTGCTGGACATGACGGTAGATGAAGCAGTAGCCTTTTTTCAGAACGTTCCTTACCTGTACAGGAAAATTAAAGTATTGCAGGAAGTGGGTTTGGGCTATATCACGCTGGGCCAGTCGGCGATTACCCTAAGCGGGGGAGAAGCGCAGCGGGTGAAGCTCGGCACTGAACTTTCCAAAAAAGATACCGGCAAAACTTTTTATATCCTCGACGAACCCACTACCGGTTTGCATTTTGAAGATATCCAGCATTTGCTCGACGTCCTCAACAAACTAACCGACCGGGGCAACACGGTGCTGGTGATCGAGCACAACCTCGATGTGATCAAGGTTGCCGATCATGTGATTGACCTGGGACCCGAAGGCGGGGGTGGGGGTGGCAACATTTTGTTCGAAGGAACACCCGAAGCACTGACGAAAAATAAGGACAGCTTTACCGCGAAATTTTTGAAAGCGGAATTGGAACGCCGGAAATAAATTTTGGCCTTAAAAAAATGGTATGCAAAGAGTCATCATTGACATGGATGAAGTCATCGCCGATCCGATGGGAGATATGATCAGCTGGTACAGGAATCAATATGGATTGGAAGTGGACTATCAGAAAATGCTGGGCGGTTCCTGGCTCAGGGGCTTTCCCGAAGATCACCAGCTCATTGTCAAGGACCGGCTCATGGCTGAAGGATTTTTCCGTAACCTTTCCGTGATGCAAGACAGTGTGGAAATACTGAAGGAAATGAATAACCGGTATGAAGTGTTCATTGTGTCGGCCGCCACAGAATTCCCCAATTCACTGAAAGATAAATTGGAATGGCTGCTGGAACATTTTCCTTTTTTTACGTGGAGGCAACTCACTTTGTGCGGGGACAAGCGACTGATCTGCGGGGATTTTATGATCGACGATCATGTACGCAACCTGGAACATTTTAAAGGGAAGAAATATTTGTTCAGCTCGGCCCACAACCTGGATGTAAAAGGCTATGACCGCATCAACAGCTGGCGGGAAGCCGGGGATATCTTTCTCAAATAGTTGATCCGGTTGACCAATAAGGAAAGCAGGGAGTGATTAATAAAATCGTTTGTTGGGTACCAAAATAGGGAACGGATCAGGTTTACTTAACCTTCGGATATTCGGATTTTACCAATTTCCCTGCTGCTTATTGGCGTCAGTTATAGATTCTTACTATTTTATTTCACTGTTAATTGCCCGCGTTCAATATGTTCATCGTCAACTAATACATCAAAAATATAATTACCCCTGGTAACATTTTCCAACGTGCTGGTCTCCCCACTTCGCATAGTCATTTGCGTTACCAGCTGGCTGTACAGGTTAAAAATAAAGATCTCATATTTTTTCCCCTGAATTCCATCTACACGGCACAAAACTCTGTCAGTACCGGCGCTGGTATACAGCCGGACCCTGTGTTTTTTGCTGTTTTGGGTTTTGTTGACGAACACGGAATAATGAACCTCGTTCCTGGCAACAGGTATTTTGTCAGCAGCCTGGGTGGAATAAGCGGCGGTCACAAATAAGAGTACAGCCGACAGGTTGCCAAGGTATTGGCGGATCGTTGTTTTCATGGGTATCGTTTTCATCAATGTAATCTACTGATCATGCTCAGATCAATAAAAAAAGGGTACGGATCAAACAATATCTTAGCTTTCTATACTAGAAACGTAATAAAGGGCAACGTGTTGAATTATCCCATTCCCGGCTCGAACCAAGCCGGATACCAATCTTGAAGGCGGCGGTGAAATAAGCATCTTTCTGACCGGTATCGCCTCTTTTTCCTCCGGGACCATAATCTGCTCCGACCAAATTACTCCTCAATGGGCTCTTGTTTGACATAACATCTGCAATCTGCGCCTGTCCGGCACCCAGGTTTGCATAAAATAAGTTGGGATCTACAAAGGTCGTGCTAACATCATCAATATAATCTGTAAAAGTCTTACGATGTACGATCTCAAACGACAGGTTGACGGATTCACTCAGGAAATATTTTACTCCAACACCCATCGGTATATTAATCTGCGTAAGGGAATAGTTTGGACGGTCAGGATATTGAGGAAATCCTTCACCTTCTGTATGCAAAGGCTGGAGGTCGACCCAGGTCTTGCCTCCGGTGTTGGGATCTGTATAGGTTCCCTGTGGGTTAAAGTGAAACACACCGACACCGATCAATCCATAAGGCCTGAGCCTTCCGAAAAGACTGGTGGGATCATCTTCAAGTAAAACCGTAGGATAAACTTCCATAGCAAAGAACGCTTCCGTGATTTGCGAACGGAAGTCAAGGTTCCTGTTCTGGCGGGCTTGCTCCAGTCCACCTTTACCTTTAATATATGAATCGTCTCCATCAAGCTGACCATAATTCAGCGCAAGACGGAAGCCAAGTAATTCGTTAGGATGCGCAGCAATAAATGCGCCGAAAGACAACCGGGTTGCCTTCATATTGTAGTCTTTCAAGAAGGATGTACCGCGGCCAAAATGACCTCCCAGGTCTCCAAGAAAAACCATGGGACCGGCAGTAAAACCTGCTTCAAAATAATTTCCTGCGGATAATTGACTGTATGATGAAAAATAAGAAGTTAATGCTACAATCAGTAGGAATAAACACTTCCGCAATGTGGAGTGTAGACGTTTTTTCATTGAATATCGATTTAGTTTTCCGACGGTTTGGATTCCGGCTCTAAATTTAATACAGAACCGGTGACGATACAAGAACGGGCAAAAGAGTCTTATTGGTGTGGTGAAATGGAAGTATTTTATTTGGAGTGATTCCAAATAAGGGAATGCAATCCCATTAAAAGGATAAAAGCATTTCTATATGAGGAATTCCATCTTCCAGATAGATTTCGCCGGTCTGAATAAATGAGAAAGATTCGTAAAATTGTTTCAGGTAAAGTTGTGCGCCGATCCGTATAAAGGCCTGCGGATAAAGGCTTCTGGCGGTTTCTATGCTCTTGCGCATGAGTATTTTTCCAATCCCGGATTTTCTTACTGATGGGGAAGTTACTACACGCCCTATAGAAGATTCCACATAGGAAATTTCCGGCGGTAAAATTCTCGTGTAGGCGATCAGTTGATGATCTTTCCAGCACATCAGGTGATGGGCATAAGTGTCTTTCCCATCAGCATCCTGGTATGCACAGTTTTGTTCAACTACAAATACCTGACTGCG
>DATHGW010000203.1:0-3938 GCA_035317445.1 Puia sp. | reverse complement strand
GACGGATGCGGCGATGATGATCGCGGAAAATCCTTCCATGAATTTCCTGGTCGGTGCGGTGGATGAGATATCAACTTATAATTACAATATTGATTATTTAGACGGATGGTACAAAAAGCAACCCACATCCAATGTAGACTTGTATGAAACACAGACTGAGGGAAGCCTTGCCGGAGAAGGCGCAGCCATGTTCCTGGTGAATGCTAATCCCGAATCCGCCCTGGCAAGGGTAAAAGCAGTGTATTGCCTGCACACCGAAGACGAGCGAGTCGTGGCTGCCGGGCTGAGGCAATTTATCGCAACCCATTCGCCGGGACAACCGATCGATTGGCTGGTTTCGGGCGAAAACGGCGACAGGAGGCTAAACCGTTATTACGAGGCGTGTGAAAGGTCCTGGATGAGGATACGGGCATTTGCCGGTTCAAACACATGAGTGGTGAATTTCCCACTGCCTCGGCCATGGCGCTTTGGATTGCCTGTTATATGCTCCGGGAGGAAACAATCCCCCGGCACATGATAAAAAGAGCGTCCGGGCATACGAAAGTCAGGAATGTGTTGATTTACAATAATTTCAAGAGTTTACAGCATAGTTTTATGTTGGTAACGTAGCCACCCCTACGGGGTTGAAAACCCCGTCGGCGGTTATGGGACTCGCTATCGAGAACGCAGCCCGCTAAACCCTGACGGGGGTTTGCAACCCCGTCAGGGGAAGAATATTATCGTCGGCGGTAAAATATTATCTATTGAAAACCAACAAGTTGCATAAAATTATATTTTTCACAAACCCGGTTACAAACCCCTTACCAGACAGTACTAATATATGAAGATTGAGCATAAATATGATGATACTGAACTGTTGGCGTTGATCCATGATCCGAAAAACCTGAACACAGCCATCCTGGGTATCTACAAACAGTTTGCTGAATCAGTAAGTTCTTTTATAATGAGTAAGGGCGGAAGCCAGCAGGACGCCGAAGACATTTTCCAGGAAACAGTAGTTGCCTTCATCGATTCGGTAAAAAAGGGCAGCTACAGGAAAGAGGCGAGCATCAGGACTTTTTTAATCGCTGTCGGTAAGAACATCTGGTACAATGAGCTCAACAAGAGAAAGAGATCGGGAGCCAGAGAGAAACAATACGAAAGCGGGCGTGACCAGGAGGAGATCGATGTCAGCCATGAGATCAGCGACCGGGAACAAAAAAAACAGCTGAGGGAATTGTTGAACCAGCTGGGCGAATCCTGCAGAAAGATCCTGATCCTGTTTTATTACGAGAATTTGTCGATGAAAGAAATGGTAGAACAGCTTCCCTACGAAAATGAGCAAGTGGTAAGAAACAAAAAATATAAATGCCTGCAGCAACTCACGGAAATGATCAAAGGAAACCCGGGAATAGCTGCACAAATCAGTGAAATTTTAAAATAACCATGACCATGTCAAATTATCCTGAATACCTGATCGACCAATTAGACCAATCCCTTAGCGGTGCGATAGCGCCTGAGCTGAGCGAAAGGCTTGTCCATGACCAGGAACTTGCCCACGAGTGGCAGACCCTGAACCTGGCCGTTATGGCAATCCGCGAGGCCGGACTGAATGACCAGGTAGCGGCGATCAGGAAGGAATTCCTTGCTCAGCCCTTACAGGAAACAAAACAAAAACCAGCAGTTGTTCGTACCCTTTATAAAAATGTATTGCGTATCGCGGCATCGGTCATTATCCTGGCAGCTGCTGTATCCATCTATAAATACAGTACCGTAAATTCAGTTGCCGTCTATGATCAATATTATTCAGCTTTTGAATTGAATACCAGCAGAGGTGCCGGAAGCTCAGATGCCATGGAGCAGGCGTTCCGGGACAAACAGTGGAAAGAAGTGGTGAACCAGTTCAACGGTCTTCAGGTTAAAAACAACAAATCATATTTTCTCGCAGGGATGGCGGACATGGAACTAAAGAATCCTGCAGCAGCAGCTCCCTTATTTGAACAGATCATAGATAAGAATAAGCAATCGGGAGAAAACTACTTCCAGGATGAAGCCGAATACTATTTAGCCATCGCGTATTTAGGCAACCATGAGTCAGGTAAGGCCATTGTCCTGTTAAGGAAGATCAAAGCCGATAAAGACCATCTGTATAACAGGGTGGTAAGCAATATGTCTTGGCTGGATTTAAATATTGCAGCATTTAAAGACAGCAAGTAATTGAAAATCATTAAGTTAATAAATAAATAAAAAAACCGGTTTTGCCGGTTACATTTCGGAACCCGGCGCTTACTAATTAATGTAAGCAGATCTTTGAAAGGCAGAACAACAGAAAATAACTTAAAACAAAATATTGAAAAACCCAAAATCCTAAGACAACACATCCGATTCCTTTTGAAAAAACCAATCCAGATCCAATTGAAAGACCGTCCAGATCCTAAGAACAAACCAACCAAATCCAATGAAACCCGAATCCAAATCCGAAGAATGAACCTACCAATCCAATGAAACCAATCCTTTTCCAGATCCAATGAAAAAACCAGCATTCAGAGTAAAAGAACCGAAACCATATCCAAATCCTAGAAAACCCTCTTAATCAAAAGTCGACGTATCCTAAGAAACCATCAGCTCTTTCAGACAACGTTTTCAAAATAAAATCCAAGATCCTTGAAAACGTCGACTTTTTTTTATTCTTTCTTTTTTCTTCTCTTAAATTTTGCCAGGACTATAAAAAATACCGCGCACAAGGAACCGAAAGCCACGACGGCCCAACGATGCGTCAGGTTTGCGGAATACAATGGCTCGGTATTGCCGATCAGAATAAGCGGAGACCAATATTCAGGACTTTTATAAATAGCATTTCCCTTTATAAAATCGAGTTTCGCCAATTGCAACGCCTTTGATTTTGTAAATCCATGTTGCAGGTATACATGAAATTGTTTTAAGATCGCCGAAGTGGCCCTGTCGTCTGCCTTCCACAAACTGTTGACCACACTTGAACATCCCGCATAAGTAAACGCACGCGCAATACTCATTACCCCTTCATTGTTTACCAACTCACCTTTTCCCGTTTCACAGGCACTGATGATCATCAATTGGGTGGCATCCATATTTAGTCCGTAAAGTTCTTCGAGGAACAAACAATCTTCAGCACGATTTTTCTTTTGCGGATAGAAAGCTACATAAGATGCAGCTGCATTGTGGATATCCGATACTGCATGGGTGGCCAAATGCACGATCGGGTATTTATTGATTTCCTGCAGGAACCTTGCCTTGGTTGCGGAACTATCCAGGTACTTGCTTCCCCTCAAACCCCCGATTTCCTGGCCCGATGCCGGGAGTTGATCTGTAAATGGCCCTTCCGACCCGGGCTTTACATGTACAAACGGAGCAAAGGCAAGCACTTTATTTGGTCCGTCATCCATTCTAACAGCTTCGTCCTGGCCCACCATGAACCTGGATGAAAACTGGTAACTGATCGCCGTTGTTTCCAGCAAGGTCCTGTTCTTCTCATCCGCAGGCAATGATTCAAAAGGAAGAAAATAAAGTATGCCGTCCGGAATAATCACCCACTCATCTTTATCGGTAATCACGGATTGTATTGGTTTGATCAATCGTTCATACAATAAATGCCCTGTTTTCGCACCCGCGAATTTTTTTCCGCTTTCCGGCGATCTCAGGAGCGACAGCCAGGTTTCCAACTGGACCTGCAACGCAGGGAAGGAATCGATGCGGACATATTTAAAATCGGATCGCGTGAGGATAAATGCATGCAGTGAAGAGGAGGATATGTAAAGACTAATCAATGCCTGCTTACCATTGAGGTGCCCTTGTAATTCCGGTATGCCGGGGTAATGATCCTCGTATTTGATTTTATAGTAGTGGTTGTTCTGCTCTATCTTTTTTTGCAGTTCAGCAAGTTCAATTTCATACCTTGATTTCTCCTTTGCATTGATTTCGAT
>DATHGW010000202.1:0-4537 GCA_035317445.1 Puia sp. | reverse complement strand
AACTGTTCATATCACTGATTACAGCCAGTTGCTCGCCATCCTGAACATAATCTCCCTGTTGGTGGTTCAACTGCGTAAGATACCCGTGACCGGTAGAACGGATCGTAGTCAACCCGTTAAATTTAAAGCTGCTGTCGAGTGATGATATGGAATGGCCGATAACAGAGGCTTCTTTGGTTTCGAGGGTAAACAAAACTTTTCCATTACCGATGTATTCCCCGGGCTTCGCATCCACCGACCGGATATATCCTGTAGAATTCGCTTTAACATAATTGTTTTGCAGAAAGGCGGAAGTTGCATTCAATTCAATAGAATCGTTCAAAGGAGCGTATGTTACGGTAGCTACTGTTACCGGCGTTCTGGCTGCCTCGGCATCGGGCACATTTTCGGCGGATTTGTTTTGACACGAAATAGTCCAAAACATGATACCGATCAATACCCATCCTCGTTTTGTTCTTTCCATGAATTCCTGGTTTAAATAGATTCCCAATAGTTGATCTGGTTAATGAGCTGAAGGCGGCTGATATAATTCTGGTTCAACAAATGTCTCGCATTCAGGTAGGTATTGATCGATAGAATAAAATCGGTGATGCGGATGTCTCCTTTTTCCAATAATTTTCCATTGACTTCGATCAGGGTACTGGAATATTTGATCTGGCTGTTGATCTCTTCGATCAGCAATTCAGTTGATTTTAATTGCTGGAACAATTGCGCGATCTGCTGATCATACTGCCGGAGAAAAAAATCGCGGTATCCCGTTCTTGTTCTTTCATCCAATGCGAACTTTTTATATTTTAGCTGCCTCTGCCTGCCATCATAAATCGGAACAACCAGGCTCAAGCCGAAACTAGTACCGAAATTCTTATAGCCCTGATAAGAAAAAGATGAATTGTAACCCGCGTCTGCAAATAAATTCAATTTGGGCTTGTAACTGAAATCCAATACGGTCCGCTGATTGATTATTTTCAGGCTGTCGATCAGGTATTGCCGGTAAAAAGACGTCGTATATACCTCCGGTAAGGAGGCGAGCTTTAAATCCGGGTCGGGAATTGGCACTGCAGCCGTATCGACAATTCCGCAGAGGTAATTCAACGTGGCATAATCATTCCTGAATTGAATTTCGGTTTGCCGAAATGCCAATTGCTGCTGTTGCAGGGTAACATAGAAACTGAGGTAGTCAGATTGCTTGTAGATATTATTTTGTGTGAGATTTTTTAAAATAATCTCTTCGTTTTGGAGCAACCTCAGGATCTCCCGCGTGAAATTCATTGCAGCCAGGTCACCATACACCGAAATGTATTGCGCTGTGATTGCTTTTTTAAGCTCTTTTTCAGCGATGATAGAAGTAGTGCCTACTGCTTCATTTTGCAGATGAATGGTCTGTACCTGTGCGGCGAGATTACGCTTACTGACAAAGGTTTTGTTCGCCTGCACCAGGGCGGATAGCTGGCCGCCATTCGTGATCGCATAGTCATATCCGAAACCATTAATGCTTGGCGCATAGGAATTATTGCTGACGCCGTTGACCTGCGGACGGTAACCGGCGATAATGATTTCGCTGTCAACCTTATTGAGCTGCACCTGGTTCCGGTAATCCTTTAGCAGAGGGCTGTTAGTCCTCGCCAGCCCCAGGTAATAATCGAGGTTGCGATCCTGTGCCAGGGCGGGTATGCAGGCAGTAAGAAGAATGAGATAAATGAAAAACTTCATGAGTGGGAGACCTTTGCGATTACAAATTAGCCAGGCATTCTGTTGACTTTCTGAAGGAGAATGCATTAGGGGGTCACACGAAACACATGCCATCCTTCCGTAAACTGATAATCAAGACGATAATGATACAGATCACAAATCTTTCTTACGATCGCCAGACCCAGGCCAATACTGCCATTCTGTTCGCCTGACTTATAGAACCGTTCGAATATTTTGCCGGCGGGTAACGGATTCGCAGGACCGAAATTCCTGATGACCAGCGTTCCATGACGGAGTTCGATACTTATTTTCCCATTGTCAACATTATACCTGATGGCATTGGAGATCAGATTACCCACCAGCATTTCAATCAGGGTCTTATTTGCATCCAGGAGCAGGTCATCGGGATAATCTTCTGTGATGTGGATCTGGTGCAATTCTGCTTTTGGTCTGTATTGTTCGAGCACCTGCGAGACCAATATTTTCAGGTCGACCTGTTCCGTTAATGGAAACTGATTGTTTTCAATTCTGGAAAGCAGCAAAAGGGATTTATTCAATCTGACCAACCGGAGATTCGCCTCTTCCAGGGCGCTGATCAACCCAGCCTGCTCTTCAGATAAAGGCTGGGTTTGCATGAGCAATTCAATTTTTCCCTGAAAAATGGCCAGTGGTGTCTGCATTTCATGAGATGCATTTTCTGTAAATTCCTTTTGGGCAAGATAGACTTCCAGGTTTCTGTTAATCATTTGTTTGATGGCTTCATTCAGCTCTTTGAACTCATCGATATTGGTCCTTACCGCCGCAGGAGGAATATGATTGCCGAGTTCATAGTTTTTCATATTGTCCAGCGCCGCATAAAACGGTTTCCATATCTTTTTTGAACTGAGTTGATTGATCCAAAGCATCCCCGCCATCAGGAGGATGAGAAGGAATGCCTGTACCATCACGATGCTTCCCAGCAGGTCCTCATTTTCGACGAGCGAATTCGTGATAATTAATTTATATATTTTTCTTTCTACGACGATCGTCCCCGAAATTTCACGGTATGGGTCTTCATCATGATGTCTTCTATTTGACCGGTAGATCGTATAAATGCGGTCCGGTGCTGTTTTTTCTGCCGGAGCCAGTAAAATATCCTTATCCATTTTCGACCAGGTCTCCAATTCCTTCGCCGAGCTGATGGATGGCAGGTTAGATCTGATGTCACGCATCTGTGTTTTCAGCGACCTGTCTACAGAATGGAACAACACCGTTTTCACCACGAAATAAAATAATGGAATGGCTACCAGCAAAATGGTAAAGGAGTAGAACAGGTAAGATCTTATCGTTCTGTTGAGCAGCTTCATATCCTATACTTCGAACTTATATCCCATGCCGTATATCGACTTGATGTATTCCCCGCTCCCAGCCTGTGATAGTTTTTTCTTCAGGTTTTTCATATGTGTATAAATAAAATCAAAGCTGTCGAAACCATCCGAGTCCATGCCGGAAAGGTGTTCAGCGATAGCGTTTTTGGAGAGCACACGGTTTTTATTGTACGCGAGATAAAGCAACAGGTCATACTCCTTGCGTGTAAGGTCAAGAAACTTATTCATAACCGAAACGGTTTTTGCCGTCAGGTCAATCGTAATTTCATGAAAGACCAGTATCCTTTGCCCTTCAAAACGCCTTCTGCGGATGATGGCAGATATCCTGGCATTTAATTCAGACAAATGAAAAGGTTTTACCAGGTAATCATCGGCGCCAAGATCCAGTCCGTGAATGCGGTCCTCGATGGAATCCTTTGCCGAAATGATGATCACACCATCGGTTTTTTGTTCTGATTTTAATTCTTTAAGCAGGGAAAGCCCGTTACCATCGGGCAGGGAGACATCCAGCAGAATACAATCATAATTAAACCCATCGATCAGGCTTAAGGCGGTCTTGTAATCCTTTGCCGATTCGCACAGATAGTTTTCGGCTTTTAAATACGTGATCATCGTCTTTAAAAGCTCTTGCTCGTCTTCGACAATCAGGATCTTCATCGGCAAATTTTACAAAATTTCCGGCAGGAAACTGAAGAAAATCTGATGCAATGCGACAACATCTTTATTTAGCTGCGAACAAAAAGCAATCGCGGGCGGCCCGCTGGCTGACTTCTTATTGCAGGCTGTACGTCTTTTTCAAAGACTCCTTGCATTCGACCGATAGTTTGTACACTTTATCCTGGATCTTGTCAATCAGATCCTCCAGTTGTTCCCTGTTCGTATAGGATGTTTTGCTGCTGTCGTAATTGTTGATCATGTTGTACAATGAATCTGTCAGTTTCTCGATCGTTGCGCTTTGATAAAGGTTCAGTTTTCCGTAATACAATTGATTGAAATTATATTTTGCAATTTTATAATTCGCTTTTGAAACAGAATCGGTGGGATTGCTGATTGAAGTGGAAATGCTTCCCAGGTCACCCAATAATTCGTCGTACACAACGCTTTGCTGGTTTAAGAAAGTCTTGCCGAACTCGCGGTCATTATTCACCTTATACTCATAAAGCCCGATGAGTACCGGCAAAACAGCCACGAAAATTCCTGCGTAAGCCAGCGCGGAACCTTTATTTTCTGTCATAAAATAGAATTTACAGAATTAAAAAATCAACTGAATTTATTTAAAGCATTCCTTATTTCTTATTCCCCTTCTTATCTCCCACAGAATCCTTTGCAACCTTTCTCCTCCCCGAATTCACCGGTTTATCCCAGTTCGTTCGCTCTGCCCTGCCCAGTTTAAAAATTTCCAATAATTGCAAGGTCATCCCCCCGGGGATCTTCGGCGTATTGGCCCTGATCTGTTTTACTTCTTCTTCCGTGACCACCGA
>DATHGW010000201.1:0-6837 GCA_035317445.1 Puia sp. | reverse complement strand
TAATATTGCCACTCAATGCATCAAAATGGTAAGCGACAATATTCCGGGTTGGGCTATCAATATAATATAGCGTGTTGTGATCGGGGCTCCATGCCAGGCCATTGGAACAACTGACTCCTGCAATTTTGGCAACCACGGTAAAATCTTTCTCAAGCATATACAACGACCCGGCGAGTGGAATATCTAAGGTTGACATGGTGCCTGCCCAGAAACGACCTGCCGGATCACACTTGCCATCATTAAACCGGTTATCCGGCAAATGGGTTTCGACTTTTGTTATCATCTGCGAGGCTCCCTGATCAAGGTCTATCGTTGCAAACCCATCCTGAAGTGCAGCTATCAATCCACCGGATTTTCTTAAGGCAACCGATCCGAGAAGCTGCCCTGTATTAAACATTTTATGTGCGTTGTTATCAGGATAAAAGTATTGGATCTCTCCTTTAAGAATATCCACCCACAATATTCTTTTTTCCCTGTGGTCCCATACCGGGCCTTCACCCAGCAGGCATTGATGATTTATAACAACTTCCCAATTATTCATCACGTAAGGCATATTTGGAATAGCAGGGGATTAACAAATAAAAAAAGCCTACCATCGCTAAAGCTTTGGTGGGCGAAGTCGGGGCGGCAAAAATAGACCTTACACCCACATACAATTGCATATCAATAAAATGCAAAAATTATATTTTAGTTACTCACCCAAGTAACTCACTGGATTGAATAATATGTACTAAAAGAGCTAATACAAATATATAAAAACTAAAATTATACTTTTCATTTGTTAAAATACAGTGCCAGGATTAATTTCTAAAAAATCCTCCCATGGCAATCCGCTTTTTCCATTCAAAGAACAAATTAAATCATAAATTATGAGACGTTCTGCCAATTCAGACTTTGTCACTATTGTTTTTTAACTTTATCAAAACGTAATGTTTGCATCCGCCTTACTAAAACCTAAAACAGCTACGGAACAGGTTTTATTTGAAGCAGGTATTATCGAAGATCTTAAGTTAAAAGAAAACTGAACCGCCTCCTTCAAGTGGGACATTTTTCTGCTAAAGGTGCTTATACAGATCCGACGATGATTGCCGACAATTGCATTTGCAAAAGCATGGCTTGACAAGTTACACTTGTGCAGCAGTAATTCTTTTCATCTTTCGTTCAAGCCGACACTATGCTATTGAACATTTGTATTTATCTTCAACTTAAGTTTTTCAATTAAGCATTTGTACCAGCTTCCTTCGGAAAATACACCTGACGAATTTATTTATAAAACAGATACGGAAACTATTAATCCTAATCAAGAAACTTCAAACATGGAAGTACACAAACATCCACACCACGTAACACACAAAAAGAAATGGGGAGAATACCTGCTGGAGTTCTTTATGCTATTTCTTGCAGTATTTTTAGGTTTTATTGCAGAAAACATCAGGGAAAATGCCATTGAGCACGAACGCGCGAAAGAATATGCTAACCTGCTGATTGAAGATCTAAGTACTGACACGACACAACTAAACACCGCTGCTCATGTAATGAATTTAATTATCATAGCGGGAGATAGCCTGGGAAATTTATTAAGCAAGAATGCAAAATTAACCAAGGGTGGGAAACTTTATTTCTATGAATACTTGTCCAGCCGGAGTTGGAATTTTATTTCTCATGATGCCACAATTCAGCAGTTAAAAAGTTCAGGGGCATTGAGATATTTCCATGATACATCACTGATTCGAAAAATCATGAACTATGAAGAATCTGTACAAATTATTTATTTGGTACAAAACAGGTTCGAGCCCCCAAAAATAGAAAACTGGAATTTGGTTCAAAAAGTCTTTGATCAATCTTATTTCTATTCAACAGGTGATACAACAGAATTTAATTTAAGGCTGAATGAAGAAAAGGTAACTCGTTACATGAATAATAACTATACCTTGCTTACTTATGATCAGGGTTTGATTCAGCAAATTAGAAACTGGGCTTACAGTTCTTCTACAAATTACAAGGTGGAAATTAAATTACTTAATGATGCGAAAAGGCAATCCATTTCGGCAATGGATGCTTTAAAAAAGGAATACCATTTAAATAATTGACAGATGGAAGTACATAAACATCTGCATGACGTAACGTACAAAAAGAAATGGGCTGAATATTTGCTGGAATTTTCGCCCTTGTTGGCGTTCAATAAGGCAATGTGCGTTCGATTGATTTTCTTTGTATTATTTTGATACGAAATGTGCAAAAAAAAGCAGTAAAACCTTGATTTTACTGCTTTTTAGAGGATTTGGACTCCTCACATTGTCGGGGCGGCAAGATTCGAACTTGCGACCTCCTGGTCCCAAACCAGGCGCGATGACCGGGCTACGCTACGCCCCGAAGGCGGAGAGGGAGGGATTCGAACCCTCGATACAAGTTTAAGCTCGTATAACGGTTTAGCAAACCGGCCCTTTCGGCCACTCAGGCACCTCTCCTACCTGCCCTTCTCCTCGAAGGGGACGCAAAAATAAAGATTAATTGCGTGCCAGCAAAAGAAAAAGCCCATTCTGGTCAATGAATGGGCCGCTTCTGCTAAGCAATAATATTTTTACATGGCTGCCAATTGCACTTTCTGTTGCAACTCCGATACATTTTCACGGAACAGGCTGTCCGTATCCATCAGGTCTTTTACCGTCTGGCAGGAATGAATGACCGTTGTATGATCCCTTCCCCCAAAATGTTCGCCGATGGTTTTGAGTGAATTTTTGGTAAATGCTTTGGCGAGGTACATCGTGATCTGGCGGGCCTGCACAATTTCTCTTTTGCGGGTCTTCTGCAGCAGTTTGTCATAGGGCAAATCGAAATATTCGCACACCATTCTCTGGATGGTTTCGATGGTTATTTCCTTGCTGCTGGTTTTCACAAAATTACGGAGTACTTTTTTCGCCAACTCTAGGTCTATTTCCCTCTTGTTAAGCGAAGACTGTGCCAAAAGCGAGATCAGCGCGCCTTCCAGTTCACGCACATTGCTGTTGATGTTATAAGCCAGATACTTGACCACTTCTTTCGGCATATCCAGCCCATCGTTCTTCATTTTCCGTTCCAAAATTTCAATCCTCGTATCGTAATCCGGAACCTGCAGGTCTGCACTCAATCCCCAGCGAAAGCGACTCAGCAGGCGCTCCTGCACGCCTTCCAGGTCTTTGGGAGACTTATCAGACGTAAGGATCAGTTGTTTGCCCGATTGATGCAAATGATTGAAGATGGCAAAGAAAGCATCCTGCGATTTTTCAGCCCGGCTGAAGAACTGTACATCATCGATGATCAGCACATCAACCAACTGATAAAAATGAATGAAATCATTGATCGCATTGTTGCGGCCATGATCTATAAATTGGTTGATGAATTTTTCTGAGCTCACATACAACACCACTTTGTTGTGATGCGTACGCTTTACTTCGTTACCAATAGCCTGGGCAAGATGGGTCTTCCCCAAACCCACTCCGCCATAAATAACAAGCGGGTTAAAAGAATTGGCCCCAGGTTTTTCGGCAACTGTCTTTCCGGCCCTCCGCGCGACCCTGTTGCAGTCTCCTTCAATGAATGATTCAAAGGTATACACAGGATTCAGCTGTGCATCAATTTGCATCTTCTTTAGCCCCGGAATGACGAAAGGGTTTTTGACAGGATTGTTTATGATCAGTGGAAAATCCATTTCGTTGTTTGAAAAAGTCTTATAACTCTGTGCAGGAACATCCATGGTTAACGGTTTATTTTGCTGATTGCCGCTATCGACCATAATCCGGTATTCCAGCCTCGCCTCCTTACCTAAAATACGACGCAAAGTCTTTGCCAATAGATTTACATAATGCTCCTCAAGGTACTCATAAAAAAACTGGCTGGGAACCTGTATAACCAAAACATTGTTTTTTAATTCAACAGGACGGATGGGTTCAAACCATGTTTTATAATGTTGCCATTCTACGATGTCTTTAATTATTTCAAGGCAATTGGTCCAGACTTTATCAAACGTTTTAGGCATTACGCAATAAGCAGTTTTAGGCTGATTTATGAATTCTATTTTCTCTGGGTTTTCAGGTAGGACAAACATTAAAAAACTTTTGCAGGGGGACGAATATCAAAGTTTTTTGTTGAAAAAAAAATTTTTTATTCGTGCAGTTTTACACATCGCAAACATCGTCACAGAAACATTTTCTCGTTTGTTAAAAATATAGCCCTCTTATTGAAAATAACACATTTTTGAAACCCTATTCCCGCCTTTTCTGAAAGGATTTAACGCAAACAAAGCAAAGGCCAATGTTAACCTGCTTCGATCGCTAAAATAAAATGATTGTCTCGCTTAAAACAGTTAGAAAAAAAGAACCGCTGTGGTTTATACAAATTTTGTATGAAGAAAGAAAATGAAGGTGCAAAAATCAGAAACCATTTCTTCATAGTAAAATTGTTGAGAAGTGATTGAAGATACACATTATTTGATAGTATTTCAGTTTCACCCAAGTTTTTTTAAAAAAAAATTCCAGGCTTTTTTTTGACAGCAACTCATTGTTTAGACAGGCTTTTTTTTACCGCATGGTTACCAGTCACTTCAGCTAATTACCTGATTATAAATTATACCCTTTCAAAGAAATTTTATTCAGGTACCTTTGCCATCCGGGGACTTTTTTTAGTTCCCTGGTCAGATCAAAATGCTTTTGGGTTAACTGCCTGACACATGCAAAAGACCATTCAAATCAAACTGCTTCCATCCGAAGCGGCATCAGATGAGATCATCCGCAACTACTGCGCAAAGGCCCTGGGCCAGCCACTGCGCGCGATTACAGGTTTTCATATCCTCAGGCGTTCAATCGATGCAAGAGGCAGGCAGGCCCGGATCCTGATGAGCCTGCTGGTTTTTATAGATGAGCCTTTTTTGCGCAGAACACGGTCTGCCATTCATTTTAAAGATGTTTCTAAAGCTGGCAAAAAAGTAATTGTCATCGGCGCCGGTCCGGCTGGTCTCTTCGCCGCATTGAGCCTGATGGAAGCCGGCATCCAACCCATACTGCTTGAAAGGGGAAAGGCTGTGCGCGAAAGAAGAAGGGATCTCGCCATACTGAACAAAGAAGGCATCATCAATCCTGAAAGTAATTATTGTTTTGGAGAAGGCGGGGCAGGAACCTACAGCGATGGAAAATTATATACACGTAGCAGCAAGCGGGGTGACATCAACCGCATCTTAAACATATTGGTGCAATTCGGTGCGGAAGAAAATATTTTATTTGATGCGCACCCGCATATCGGGACCAACAAACTGCCGAATATTATTACTGCCATCAGGCAACAACTGGTTGCAGGTGGCGCAGCGTTCCATTTCGAAAAAAAGGTCACGGAACTGGTGATAGAAAATGACTCCATTGTAAAAGTTATCTGCTCTGACAAAGACAATTTTTCGGCAGACGCAGTGATACTGGCCACCGGCCATTCTGCAAGGGATATTTTTCAATTGCTGCAACAAAAAAAAATCCTCATTGAATTTAAAGATTTTGCACTGGGTGTCCGGGTAGAACATCCACAATCGTTGATCGATAGTATCCAATATGGTGTTTCGGGCGAAAATAATCTGCCGCCGGCTTCTTACAGTCTGGTGGAACAGGTAACGGGCAAGGGGGTGTTTTCTTTTTGTATGTGCCCGGGTGGCATCATCGCCCCGGCGGCAACCTCGGCAGGCGAGTTGGTGGTGAACGGATGGTCTCCTTCGAAAAGAAACAATCCCTACGCCAATTCAGGTATAGTCGTCGCCGTAGATGAAAGAAACGTGCATCAACAGCAACAATATGGAGCCCTTGCCGGCATGCATTTTCAACAAATGGTAGAAGTCTCCGCATTCCAGGCCGGTGGCGGTAATATGGTAGCGCCGGCGCAAAGAATGACCGATTTTGTAAACAACAAGATATCGACCTCTTTTCCTGCCTGCTCCTACCTGCCAGGTATACATGCGGCAGCACTGAAGGAGGTATTGCCGCCATTTATCCATGACCGGCTTAGGAAGGCGTTTGTTGATTTTGGGAAAAAAATGAAGGGATATTATACGGAGGAAGCGGTAGTAGTGGCCACTGAATCAAGAACCTCTTCGCCCGTACGCATCCCGCGACATCCACAAAGCCTCCGGCATCCTCAAATAAGCAACCTGTATCCATGTGGAGAAGGGGCTGGCTATGCCGGAGGCATTGTTAGCGCAGCCATGGATGGTGAAAGAGTAGCGCGACAACTGGTTTCTCTTCTTTCGTAGCCCCTTTGCCTGGCTATTGCCACCCACACTTATTCGGCGACAGTTCGGTTTTTGTAAATTATATTTGAATATAAATAAACTGGGAATGAACATCCTCGAAGTCAGAAACCTTAAAAAATATTTCGCCACCCAGAAAGCGGTCGATGACATCAGCTTTGGATTGGAAAGGGGATCGATTTTTGGTTTGCTTGGCCCCAATGGCGCCGGAAAGACCACACTAATCCGCATGATCACCGGCATCTTCTATCCAGATGAGGGTGAAATCACTTTTGATGGAAAAAATTTCGATCCTGTCAACGATGTGGTCAACATCGGCTATATGCCGGAAGAACGGGGATTATATAAAAAAATGAAAATCGGTGAACAGGCCGTTTATCTGGCAAGGCTAAAAGGATTGAGTAAGCAGGATGCCATTGCAAGAGTAAAAGACTGGTTTGTACGTTTTGAAATGCAAAGCTGGTGGAATAAAAAAATAGAGGACCTCAGCAAAGGCATGGGACAGAAGCTGCAATTTGTAACGACGGTGCTCCATCAGCCCAAACTGATCATACTCGATGAGCCTTTCAGCGGCCTGG
>DATHGW010000200.1:0-4950 GCA_035317445.1 Puia sp. | reverse complement strand
CATGGCCGATATTAACGGTGATGGATATTCCGACCTGGTAACGGGTAAGCGCTATTTTGCCCACAACGAAAATGATCCCGGAGCTTTTGAACCGGCTGTCTTATATTGGTTTGAATATAAACCCGGAAAAACGCCGGCTTGGATCCCACATCTTATCGATGAAGATTCCGGCGTAGGATTACAGGTAGTGGTCAGTGATATGAATGGAGATGGATTGGCCGATATTGTTGTGTGCAACAAAAAGGGCTTGTTCTTTTTTGAGCAAATGGCGCCATAATAGAGGAAGAGGGGAATGGCGAGTGATAAGTGGTGAATGTGGTTCTGACTCTCTCCGCTGAGTCACCGCTTCAAGGACCCGCGTAATCATGCTCATTTGCGGGACTCAGCGGACTGCTGGTTGCATTCCTTCTCTGCCACGGCGGGTCCCGTCATACATTCCTGATCTGATGAGCTTCTGCTCCGGTGACTCGCCTGAGAGGTTATTCACTATTCACTATTCACTATTCACCATTCACTATTCACCACTTACCACTAGCCACTCACCACTCGCCCTACATGTTAAATGAATCCATGTAGAATTTTATCTATTGGCGGTTCATATCACTAGTCGGAATATTGCAAATGTCGTACTGAAAAGAATTCCTTAACAGAGCTGGCTTGCAAGTTCACTAAACCTGTAAATAAAATGGTAAACAACTCATTCCAATTACATTCTGTAGCGGCTGAACTGGTTAAAAAAGCATGTGTATTTATTGTCAGAGTTGATATGCCCATAGAAACTCTGCAGCTTATCCTTCGGTTATTGTCGCACCGCAAAATTGTAATTGAATCGCTCCAGATGCACGCTGAAGGCGGTGGTGAAGCCACCCTGATCTTGCATTGCCAGGTGGAAAGGGACAGGATAAAATACTCCCAGCAAATACTCCGGAAAACCCAGGGCGTCATCGGCGTGGAAGTCCTGGAATCCAAAGGTTCGCACACAGCCGGAGTGTTTTAATGTTGCCCGGCAGCAACCACGACATGGATCGAGTAGGAGCATCAACTTACCAGCCATAGAACCTACCACTGGAGGATCGCCTTGTCTTTAATTACCGTAAAAGAATATTTTTTTCCGGTTGTAGCCGCTGCCTGCGACACCGCCTGGGTCGCATCGAGCAGGCTTTTTTTGTTACCTGATTTGAAATCAAGGGAACCGGTTAATTTGCCGGCCCTGACTGCCGTTTTTTTGATCGGATGGAAAGCATTTTTTTCCAGTTCGAGCGATAGTTTCGCATAATCAGTTTCGGTTGCTGCGAGGAGTTTGACGGAGGTGATGAATTTAGGCATACTATGAAATTAAACAGTGATGGATTGATCACCCAAATATAGTTCCAATACATTATGGCAAAATTACCGAGATAGCAATTTTCTGTTAAAGAACGGTTATTTCGATTTACGGGCCTGCTGCTTTTTCCCCGCTGAAGACGATTTTTTTTGAAGCGGGTAATTAAATTACTGTAGCATCGCCTGCTTCAATTTCGCCAGGAGGGTAGTTGCCTTTATTGCAGGGTCTCCATCGCCAAGGGTTTCAATCGGCAGGTATCCCTTGTAATCCGATGACCTGATGATGCCGAGTAATTTGTTCATATCGGTTTCTATTTCCAAACCGTTGACGAAAACTTTTTCTTTGATCTGCCAGTTGACCACATGTTTGATGGACTTTGCAATTTCCTCATATGGATCGAACACCCGGTAGCTTCCCGTATCCAATATCAGTCCTAACCATTCTGAATCGATCGTTTCAATGATCTGATTGACCTGGCTTGCCGTTTGTATAAAATCATTGTGGTTCTGCAAACCGATAACAATGCCATATTGTTGCCCATGTTCCACGCAGGCCTGGATATCTTTAGTCATCCAATCGGTAACCTGCTCTTTCGAAATGCCATCATTTTTTTGGTTGCCGGCAAAAATCCTTAGCACCGGCGCCCCAATCTTCGCAGCCACTTCTATCCATTTTTTTACATGGCCCAATTCCAGGTCACGTTTAGCCTTATCCGCGATCGTAAAATCATTCCGTACTCCCGTGCCGCTGATGCCCAGACCAAGGCTGAACGCTTTTCTTTTTATATGAAACAGGTAGTCGTCTGAAGGAACCTGGGGATAGCCTTTAAAATAATAACCGGTCAGGTCAGCTCCTTCGAAACCGCTGCATGCAGAAAACTCAAGCAGATCATCAAGTGTCATTTTTCCCGATGACAACGGTTCATTAAATGAGAACGCATTCAAGCTTGTCTTTAAGTGGTTAACAGCTCTGTCGATTTCCTGGTCATTGCCGGGACGCGTTTTAGATGCCAGGCCTGAACCGGTTACCGCAGGCAGGGCGAGCATCGCCGTTAAAAATTTTCTCCGGTGGAAATGGTTGTGCATGGGTGAAATGGGTTTTGATGCAGCACCGAACATCTTGTGTACCGAAACCGTACAGTATGATAGGCTTAGCCAAAGATAAATGTTTGATTCTTAAAGCCGATTAATCCGGCGTTTTATTTGATCGAAAATAGAGGCTTGTAGTTTGCGGCATGCATTCCCTAAAAATCTTGCAACAATGCTTAAGAATTACTTCAACATTGCCTTACGCAATCCAGGCCATTACGGCAGCCTTCGCGAATCCGGTAAAGAGCCTACGCGCTGAATAGTAAAATAAATATATTACCATGTTTAAAAACCATCTCAAAATTGCCTGGAGAAATTTAGTAAAACATAAGGTCAATGCAGTGATCAATGTATTGGGCCTCGCCATTGGCCTGTCCACCTGTCTGGTGATTTACCTGCTAACGACCTTCGAATTGAACTACGACAAGTTTCATCCCGATAAGGAAAGGATATTCCGGATCGTAGCCAGGCTAACGGAGCTCAATGGAAGTAAAAATCCGATGGGATTTATAAAGGGGCCCATTCCGGCAGCTATGCGGAGGGAATTAACAGGTTTTGAAACCGTGGCGGCTTTCCATAATTATTACGCCAAAGTAACCATACCCAATGGAACGGAAACGCCGAGGAAATTTGATGCCATGAAAGGCGGAGCAGCGTCACCGATCATCGTGGCGGAACCCCAGTATTTCGAGATTTTTAAATACCGATGGCTTGCCGGAAGCGCCGCGCAGGCACTGAAGGAGCCATTCAAGGTAGTGCTGGCAGAAAGCGAAGCGCGCAAATATTTCGGAATGCTGCCATTGGAGCGCCTGATCGGCAAAGAAGTGATTTATAATGATTCTCTGCGTTTAACCGTTTCAGGTATAGTGCAGGATTGGTCACAGAACAGCGATTTTAATTTTAAGGATTTTATTTCCATGAGCACAGTGCCGCTGAGTTTCGTGAAAGGGGATATTGGTTTGGAGGACTGGGGATTTTGGAGTTATTATTCCCAGGGATTTGTGAAACTGGCAAAAGGAGCTACGGCTGCCGGTGTGGAAGCCCAGTTCGCTCCATTCATAAAAAGACATTCGGGCAGGGATGAAAAAACCTTTCCTGAGCTGAGCCTGCAACCCCTATCCACGATTCATTTTAATGAGGAATACCAAGATGCCTATTCGCGCAAGGTTCATTTGCCTACCTTGTACGGCTTGGTTGGCATTGCGTTGTTTATCCTCGTGATTGCCGTGATAAATTTCATCAACCTGGCCACTGCACAATCCATGCAAAGAGCCAGGGAGATCGGCATCCGGAAGGTTTTGGGAAGCAATAAATCCAGCCTGGTGATTCAGTTCCTAAGCGAAACTTTTATACTCACCGTCATTGCAGTATTGGTTTCATTGCTGATCACGAAGCCCGTACTATTTATTTTCCATTCATTTCTTCCAGAAGGACTCTCGCTGGATTTATACAATCCACGGACCCTGGTTTACCTGGCGATCATTACGCTGGTCACCACCTTATTGGCCGGCTGGTATCCCGGCAGGGTATTGTCGGCATACAAACCCTCACTCACGGTTAAGGGGCACAATGCGCTTAGAGGCGGGGAGAAAGGCCGTTTGCGAAAAGTGCTGATCGTATTCCAATTCAGTATTTCTCTCATATTCATCATTGGCACCATCATCATGGCCAACCAGATCCATTTTATGCTGAACAAGGATATGGGTTTTATCAAGGACGCTATAATCAGTATTCCGACAGAGTATAATTATTCCCCCGACCAGGTTAAAATATTAGCAGAAAAAATCAGGCAATTGCCAACGGTTGACCAGGTGAGCATCAGCTCCGGCACGCCCGCCTCGTCTGGACATAACGGCACATCCATCAAATATAACGGTATCGAAATAAGCTCAGAATTGCAGACGGGGGACGAACATTTCATACCGCTTTATCAACTCAGGATCACCGAAGGCAGAAATATTCAGCCAAGCGATACGTTGAAAGAATTGTTGGTCAACGAGACCTGCGCGAAGGCGCTTGGTTTTAAAAAGGCAGCAGACGCGATCGGCAAATTTGTCGAGATCGGGATGAGTAATGGAGATTACAAGATGCAGCTTCCTATTGTGGGTGTTCTCGCCGATTACCATTCCAATTCCATGCACAAGGCCATTGAAGCGGGATTTTTTACGATGGTTAAAAAATTTTCGAGAACCGTCAATGTAAAATTGCAAACCAGAGGTAAAGAATTGGTGCATTTCCAGGCAACGATCGCCTCGATCGGGAAAATTTGGAAAGAGATCTACCCAAATGAAAAATTATCTTATAGCTTTTTTGATGAGACCATCGCAAAATTTTACAAGAAGGAAGAACAGGCCTCCGAGATCATGAATACCGCGATGGCCATTGCCATTTTCATATCCTGTATGGGTTTGTTTGGCCTGGCGGCATTTACTGCTGAACAAAGAACCCGGGAAATCGGCGTCCGCAAAGTGCTGGGTGCTACCGTGGGCAATATTGTAACCATGTTGAGCAAGGAGTTTATCGTATTGGTCACGATTG
>DATHGW010000199.1:0-2119 GCA_035317445.1 Puia sp. | reverse complement strand
CAACAAAATAAATTTAACCGACGTCACACCCGGCATGTATCTCCTCGAGATCGAATACAAAAGCGGTGACAAAACTGTTTCCAGGTTCACAAAACAATAAGCTGCCCACCGGCCCCGCCGAAGGTATTGTCAGCCCTGCCATTTCCCAATTTCACGAAAAATCCTCCTTCGCAATCTCCTCCGCTAAAGCTATGGCTATTGAAAGTGGCTGATATTATTTTTTTTCGTTTTCCCTCCCGATAAGTATCCTATCGTGTGGACACATTTCTCATTATTTCCCAACCTTGACAGGAAGCGTTAAAGTACTTTAGTCCTGTCCAAAGAGTTGTTATACCGGGATGCCTTTTACTTTCATAGCCTTTCCATCCACCAAGACGGGCTATTGCCCAAACATACCTTTTCAAATCTGTAGTTTGGTAGGGATTTTTTTGTTTTGAGGTTTTGCCTTGCAGCCGTGATATCTGATGTTCTAAAAATTCTTGTTCTTCTTTAGTAAAACACGTATCTGCGCTTATCTCTGTTTCTGGTTCTGCGTAGGCTAATCGCATCAGAAATAGTTTGATGACCGTTTCCATGATCAGCAGGCTCATTTTTCTTATCGAAGAGGCATATTCTAATTCAGATGCTTCAATATTATAGCCTTCCTTCTTGAGTACTTTAAATACCTCCTCAACTGTCCATCGCCAGCTATACCATTCAATGCACATTTTAGCTACTTCGACATTCTGTACAGGTATGGTAGTTAACAATCGCCAACAAATACGGTCAGTATCACTAAAATTAATCTCCTTTGCTTCTATTAGATAAAGATCAACTGAGCGCGCTATGTTTTTGCTGCTTGAATCGGTTGCGCAAATCGTTACTTTTCTATACCGTATTTCCAGATCAGCAATTCGCTTCTGTCTTCCGTTCTTAGCTGCTATGGTTACCTGGTAGCGTCCCTGTGCCTGCTGGTCAGACAAACAACTGAAAAGTTTGTTCTTATCTTTCAATGTTCTGTCTGTCCGGGCTCTTATTAATAAATCTGTTTTCTCATCAGGTATGGTGGCAAACTGCTCATAGATATCTCCTTCCCTATCCTGTATAATCACCATGCCTGTCACTTGGTCCCTTAAGGCAGATTGGGTGTTTTGGGATACTTCTATCCACTTATAGGATTCTTTTTCTTCTATAGGTAACTTATTATACTCCCTCTCAAATTTGGATTTATGCTCCAATGATCGGTTCCAGATTTTGACATCTGCATAGCCATACGGAATACATTCTTGCGCATCTAACACTAAGCTGGGGTGCAAAAAGAATCCTAATCCCTTATCATTTTTTGCATTTGTGGTGCCTAAATAGTCATCCTTGTTTATCCTGTTGCTATGACTGCTTAAATTAACCTCAGTAGTGTCTTGTATACACACAACAAACTTGCCTTTACACGCCTCAGTGCAATTTGCAGCCATATTATTTACAATATCATCTTCACTAACTCGGTCATTAAGCAAAAAACGATAAAAACCTTTGGTATCTGCCTCATTGAAGCAGAGCTGACGAATGGAATGTGTCCCCCTGCGGAATAAATCAGACAGAATCTTATTGCCCCTATACACTAATCTAATATCTTCTAGATCAGTAAACTCCCTTTTCTGTATTAACATGCACAATTTTAATCAAAATTGTGTCCACACGATAGGATAACTATCGGGACAGGCTATCGTTGCCCGATTTTTTTCCTGTTCATTTCGCACCCTTCAATGTTTCAATTTCCCATTTTCCACGGTTACACAAAAAAATAAAAAATGGGTAATTTTTTGTGAGTTAAATCCTATGTAATGCCTGCTGGTGGCTTATATAAATGGAAATCTAAATTTCCCATTCGTTACACATTTGGGTAACCTTTTTGTCTGATCTTAGGATTGGCTGGGTTGTTTTTTACTTCCCCCCGATTACCCATTCACACCCCGCCATCGGGACGCGCATCCATTTCCCATTCGGGTTACAATTAGGTAACACGTTAATGGAAAGAGTGACCCGGCAAAATTCGCGTCCTGATTTCGTTTTCATCATTTTTTGCATACTTTTTTCAATTTTTTTTGTTGCTCAACTTACTATTGATAATCAATGAACAGTG
>DATHGW010000198.1:0-2561 GCA_035317445.1 Puia sp. | reverse complement strand
AAATTGAAGAAAGAATTGTACGAGATCTATGCATTTCATACCGGCAAAACATTGAAACAGGTCGAAAAAGACAGCGACCGCGATTACTGGCTTACAGCGATCGAAGCAAAAGAATATGGACTGGTCGATGAAGTGCTGGTGCAAAATCCAAGGAAAGAAAAGAAGGAAAGCTGATCCCGGCTCAAAAATAATAATTCCTGAATGTCTAAAAATACAACAATGAATTACTCAAAATATTTGTTTCAACCTTTTCGTTTAGATGATGAACCCGAAGAACAGGAGCCGAAGGAAGAAAAAGCTCCGGATATGATGCTGATGAAGAAACTGGAGAAATATTTCTTCGAAACCAGGTCCGTACAATTGTGGGGCGTGGTGGATGACCGTTCAGCAAAAGATGTGGTGAATAAATTGCTTTTGCTCGATGCAGACAAACCCGGTGAAGAAATCAAGTTTCTCATCAACAGCCCGGGCGGTGTGGTAACCAGCGGCATGGCGATCTACGATACCATGAAAATGCTGAAGAGTCCGGTGAGTACCATTTGTATTGCGCTGGCTGCCTCGATGGGATCGATCTTATTAAGTGGAGGTGTCAAGGGCCGCCGCTTCATTTATCCTCATGCCGAAGTGATGATTCACCAGCCAAGTTTGGGTGGATACATCCAGGGAGTAAGTGTTGATCTCGAGATCCAGGCCAAACAAACAAAAAGGGTCAAGGAAATCGGCGCCAGGATTCTCGCCGAAAATTGTGGCAAAAAGGTTGAACAGATCATGAAAGATTTTGACCGCGATTACTGGATGGATGCCAAAGAAGCACTGGATTACGGCATTGTCGACCAGGTGATGGAGAAACTGTGAGGAGATTTCCCAATTCTAGACAATGTGACCAATTAAAGGGGCTGGTGACGTAAATAAGCACCGATTAATTGGGATTTGGCATATAAGTTGAATAATTTTGTAGGTTCATACTAAATACAACCCATGGCGAAAAATACCCTGCATTGCTCTTTCTGCGGTCGTAGCCGGGACGAGGTGAAGATCCTGATTGCGGGCCAGGAAGGTCATATTTGTGAAAACTGTGTTGAACATGCGCAGGAAATCATACAGCAGGAACTGATCATCAGGGATGACAATTCTCCTTCCGCCCAATTCAAACTCACCGTTAAGAAACCCGTTGAAATCAAACGTTTCCTTGATGAATACGTGATTGGCCAGGACGATGCAAAAAAAGTACTGGCGGTTGCCGTGTACAACCACTACAAGAGACTTCAGCAGAAGGTCACCGATAATGATGTCGAAATCGAAAAGAGCAATATCATCATGGTCGGAGAAACCGGAACAGGCAAAACCCTGCTTGCTAAAACCATCGCTAAATTATTGAATGTTCCTTTTGCCATTGTGGATGCAACGGTTTTTACCGAAGCAGGTTATGTGGGAGAAGACGTGGAAAGCATTCTCACGCGCTTGTTGCAGGTGTGTAACTATGATGTAGCCGCAGCCGAGCGCGGAATTGTATACATTGATGAAATTGACAAGATCGCCAGGAAAGGCGACAATCCATCCATAACACGCGATGTAAGCGGGGAAGGCGTGCAGCAGGGCCTGTTGAAATTATTGGAAGGAACAGATGTATTGGTTCCGCCACAGGGTGGAAGAAAGCATCCGGAACAAAAACTCATTAAGATCAATACCCAAAATATTTTGTTCATCTGCGGCGGGGCTTTTGATGGTGTGGATAAATTGATCGCCCGCAGGGTGAACACCAATGCCATTGGATTTAATGTCAACAAAGAACTGCAGGAGCTGGTGAAGAAAAATTTGCTGCAGTATGTGATCGCTCCGGATTTGAAATCATTTGGGCTCATTCCCGAGTTGCTGGGAAGGCTCCCGGTGGTTACTCACCTGAATCCGCTGGACAGGGAAACGCTCAGGTCTATTCTGACCGAACCAAAAAATTCCCTGATCCGCCAGTACAAAAAATTATTCGATCTGGAAGGCATTCAGTTGCATATTGAAGACGATGTGCTCGACTTTATGGTAGACAAGGCGGTTGAATACAAGCTCGGCGCCAGGGGATTGAGGAGCATCTGCGAAAGCATTTTGACGGATGCGATGTTTGACCTGCCTTCCTCCAAGGAAACCAAATTCAACCTAAGCCTGGATTACGCTAAGAAGAAATTTGATACCAGCAAGATGAATTTGCTTAAAGTAGCATAATCAACAGATATACAGGATTATTAGGATATTTGAACCGGACTACATTGTCCGGTTTTTAATTTTCAGCACATGAAAGAGTTGATCGAACGATTGAAAGCAGAAGGGCTGACCGAGGCCCAGGCTTACAAGGCCATTGAAATCGTAAAAAATTTTGCCAAGGAAAAGTTTCCCATTTTCGGCGGGGCAATTGATAAATTGTTCGATAAGTATGGCCCGAAGGATGAGGATGATTTTATGCCTTGATGCTCACTTGTCATTCCGACCTCTCGCCTTGAGCGAGAGCGGAGGAATCAGCGGGGAAGCCGGCCCGCTCAAAAGCAGATTCCTCTCCGCCTTCGGCGGATCGG
>DATHGW010000197.1:0-6281 GCA_035317445.1 Puia sp. | reverse complement strand
CAATGTATGGGATAGCCTGGGAGAAGGTTATGCACTTAAAGGCGACAAGAAAAATGCCATCATCAATTTCAAGAAATCCCTCGGCCTGAATCCTCCGGCAGCGGTGAAGGCGAATTCGGAGAAATATCTGAAGCAGCTGGGGGAGAAGTGAAATATTAAATCTAAAATGTAAAATGGAAAGTGTAAAAATGAGGGCCTAAACTTTTACATTTTACATTTTAGATTTAATATTTTACATTTCAGGATGAAGAAATATCTCCTCATATTCACACTGGTTCCCCTGGCAGCATGCCATCGCAGCAAAGACTTTTCAAAAATAAAAAAAGGCATGAAACCGGATGAAGTGGTTCAGCTCGTTGGAACACCGGAACGAAGACAGCCAATGAATACAGCAGAATGGTGGCTGTACCATGATCCGGAAAAACACGTTGTCATCATTAACAACGATACCGTCACTAACTGTACAACGCAGGAGGAGGCCATAAAGGTGATGGAACGCAATTTGAAAACTTTTGATTCTTTGCAGAAAACTAAATAAACGATCTCAGCCCATTGTTCCAGCCGCACCAGGGTCGGGCCGCTCATACGGAAGAAATCTTTTTAATGAATTGACCGGCTTTTCAAAAATGAACCAGGAGACCGACGCGATCCCGACAGTTGCAAGGAAATAGAAAAGATAGTGTGCGGGAATCGTATAGCCTGAAAAGAAGTAGGTCAGGATGAAATGATACACATACAGTCCATAAGAAATCTTTCCCAGATATACAACCGCCGCGTTGTTTAACAGATAACCAAAAATTCCATGGAATCGGTTGTTCGCTGCATTCCCAATCAGCCAAAAAGCAAAAAAAGAGAAAAACAACCTGGGCAGGGTAGCAAAATATACCATCGAACGCGATTGAATGCTCACCCACTGCAGTATTACGGCCAGCAAAAAAAACGAGCAGGCTAGTTTTTTTTTCGACAGCAGCCTCGTTAATTTTTCCTGTTCATACATTCCATAGTAGGCGAGAAGGGCCCCGATGCCGAAGCAATCGAAGCAACACGGCGTCAAAAGATACATGGCCACCCGGGCGGTATAGTCCTTTAGGATGATGATGCAGGTAACCCTGGAGAGCAGGCTGATGACAATGAGCGCAAAGAATAATTGCTTTGCATATTTGACCGGAATAGATAGCAAGAGGATTGGGAAAACAATATAGAACTGTTCTTCGACCGCCAGTGACCAAAGATGAGATACATATCCAGGATTTATTCCGGTGAAGGCAAATTTGAAATTGGAGACATAAAACAGTAGGGAGTATAGATTTTCACGGGCAGCAGGTATTTTAAAGACCAGGCATAAGGCAATGGCCAGATAATAAAGCGGAAATATCCTAAGAAAACGCCTGCCATAAAACGACATCAGCAGACCTTGCGGAGCTTTTTGTTTTTGCGTCATCAGGATCCGGGCGATGAGAAAACCACTGAGCACAAAAAACAGGTTGACTGCGCTGTTCGCCAGCCAACCCAGCATTTTTGAATAAGATGAATGGAAGGTCCAATGGTCCAGCATAACAAAAGACACTGCAATCAATCGAAGGCCGTCCAATGGACGCAGATATCCTTTGTTCATTGTTCAAAAATAGGTCTGTTAACAGAATTTTCGAATTCCCTCCGATCCCTCTGGTTAAGGAGCCAACAGAAAATAACCTGTTTCCTAAGCAGGCAATTGGATGATAAACTCCGTAAACTCACCCTCTTTTGTATTGACCGTCATGGTACCACCATGTCCCTTGGTAACGATATCATAGCTCATGGAAAGCCCCAGGCCCGTACCCTGGCCGGTGGGTTTGGTGGTGAAGAAAGGCTGAAAGATCTTGTCCATTACTTTTTCAGGAATGCCATTACCATTGTCCCTGACCGTAAGTTCAACTTTATCTCTTAGTTTTCTGGTGGTCACCGTCACGGTAGGTTCAAATTCTACCTTCGCCAAGGCTGCGGTGGACGAGGCCGCCTTCGCCGAAGCGGCGGCGATCATCTTTTTCTTGTCAGTTACTGCATAAAATGCGTTGTTATAAATATTTAGCAAAACCCTTCCGATATCCTGGGGAATGACGTTGAGTTTTCCTATTGATGGATCAAAATGTTTTTTTAGTGTGGCATTGAACGATTTGTCCTTTGCTCTCAAACCATGAAAACTTAATCCAAGGTATTCCTCGGCGAGCTGGTTGATGTCGGTCGGTTCTTTTTGTCCTGAATTGCTTTGTGAATGCTGAAGCATTCCTTTTACAATGGCATCTGCACGTTTGCCATGATGGGTAATTTTCCCCAGGTTCTGTTTGATGTCAAAAGCTATCGCCGTCACTTCTTCTTTATTTCCTTTGTCGAAGGCGGTAGTGAGTTCATCAATCAATTCCACATTGACTTCCGCAAAATTATTGACAAAATTCAGGGGGTTTTGAATTTCATGTGCGATGCCGGCCGTAAGTTCACCCAGGGATGCCATTTTTTCGGACTGGATGAGTTGGGTTTGAGTGGTCTTAAGTTCGGCCAGTGCATGTTCCAGGGCTTCCTTCTGGCTTGTTATTTCTGCAGTCCGTTCGGCGACCATGACCTCAAGCTGTGCTTTTTGTGCCGTGGTGATCTTGTACAACTGCTCTTCAGCTTCTCTTTTCTTTCTTTCCTTGTCCAGGGCCTTCTGCTGGCGCGTATGAATGATCAGCATCGTAACCATCCAAACAAAAACGAATGGATCCGCGTAATGCAGGTAAGTATCCACAACCCTGAAACCTTTGTCTCCGAATAAACCGGATAGATCCCTCAGTAAGCCCACGATCACCAGAGGCAGTACGGCAAACATGAGGTTCCGGAGGCGGGTGAATTCCGGACGCTTATAGATGACGAGGATGATGCCAAGCAATACCAGGTGCCAGAACCAGTTAACGGCATGTGTAAAACGAAGACTTATGCCAACGCCAAAAATAACGCAGACGGCAATCATTGTATTGCGAAGGAATTTATCCCATTCAGGATAAATTTTATTGTCCTTGAGGCTTTTCCGAATATACCTGATCAGGATTAAGACCAGTATGGGTTCAAAGAAATTCATATGAAATCTGACAGATCTTTTTGTCCTTGAATATGGCTGTTATCGTTTGTAGTTAGATATCTATGGTGAGCCACTACAGAGTTTTGATGTTGATATTTCTCCATCTCACTTTAATGCCGCCGCCATCGTGTATTTGCAAAGCAATAAAGCCTTCTCCTTTCCCGATCTTCTCGTCCTTTAGATAAACAATCTGGTGTCCATTGAGCCAGGTCGTGGTTTCATCTCCGACTGCCAATATCTTCATTGTATTCCATTCTCCCATCTTCAGCCACTGCTCATCTTCCTTTTTTGGTTGTATAAGCCAACCACGGCCATAGGATTCATATATGCCTCCCGTATGCAGGTTGGAAGGCGCAACCTCCACCTGCCATCCGCTGATCTTAACTCCGTCAATGCTTGAACGATAGAATACTCCGCTATTGCCATTGGCCTCTTGCTTGAATTCGAGGGTAAGCTCAAAATTTTTGTAGTTTTTATCTGTGGACAGGTAACCATATTGCTTGTCCGGACCACTTTCACAGATCATTTCGCCATTATCCACATACCATTTTTCCGTGCCGTGTATGGTCCAGCCTTTGAGATCTTTTCCATTAAAAATAGCTTCTGATTTTTGAGCCCTTACCCCGATAGCCAGAACGACAATAAAGCAAACGACGAACAATTGTTTCATATTGAAATTATTTTATATGATCGATTAAAATGAACTGCCGTCAAGTTAATGCATTACCGGAAGATTGTGAAATTGTGATTATGCGCCGGTGCATCTCTTTGGACTAAAATGAATATTTTTGAAAGAAAGATGAGGACGTGGCTATGCCATTAACGGAAGAGGCGATTATATTAGCAGGGAAACTTTGGGATTATCACCATGTAAACCATTCAATCGAGAAAGCTGATTGCATTCTGGTATTGGGCAGCCATGACCTGCGCGTAGCCGAAAGAGGGGCGGAGCTATTCCTTGACCGATGGGCTCCGCTCCTGGTCTTTTCCGGTGGGCTAGGTAATTTTACCAAAACGCTATGGACAGAAACCGAAGCAGACCTGTTTGCGAAAATTGCCCGCGATAAAGGCGTACCCGAAAAAGGCATCCTCATCGAAAATAAATCCACCAATACAGGAGAAAACATATTGTTTACCCAGCAACTGCTCAAAGAAAGAAAACTTGACCCGCAATCTTTTTTACTGGTACAAAAACCATACATGGAAAGAAGAAGCTATGCCACATTTAAAAAACACTGGCCAGGCAAAAAACTGCTGGTAACATCTCCCCAGATTTCTTTTGAAGCCTATCCAACGCCGGAGATCCCGCTGGAAAAAGTCATCAACATCATGGTAGGTGATTTGCAGCGCATCAAATTATATCCTGCCAAAAATTTTCAGATAGCTCAAGACATTCCCGATGAAATATGGCAGGCTTTCGGGCGGCTGGTCGAACTTGGATTCAACGGTCATCTGGTTCCTGATTCGCCTGTCTATTTCAACAACTGATGCAAATGAAAAAAAGCACTCAGAGTTTTTCCAAGTGCTTTTTGATGAGTGACCCTGCAAGGATTCAAACCTTGAACCTTCTGATCCGTAGTCAGATACTCTATTCAGTTGAGCTACAGGGCCCTGATCTTACTTAAACTTCTTGCCTTGTGCGCCCCTGGCTTGCAAAGGGCTGCAAATATAAAACTAAAATCCCTAATGAAAAAACGGATCACTGCGTGCGCTATTCATAGATCTTCATCACGGAACGCTCTACAAGCCCTTTTGGCAGGAGCCAAACCAAAAACGCGCCCAGCTTATTGACTATGCCCGTGATGACTTCAGCCCTTCCTGCTAACATCGATCGAACGGCGATGCCGGCTACTGCATCAGCAGTCATATGTACTTTTTTTGCTGTCTTCAATCCTTTTTCGCTGAGTTGAGCCCGAACGACAAAATCCGTATCCGTCGCACCGGGGCTGATGCAGGTCACAGAAATATTGCTTCCATGCAGTTCCTGCCGGAGCCCGCGACTAAATGTGAGAATAAATGCCTTGGTGGCCGCATACAAACTTAAGTAGGGTACTGCCTGGTAAGCGGTTGTACTGGCAATATTTAATATGTAGGCTTTCGGCTGTTTGTACAAAACAGGGAGAAATCGCTGGCACAACTCAACAGGAACGATCATGTTCAGTTGCATCATGTTTTGCTGCTCAGCAAGCGTATATTTCTCAAAGGGGCCGCTTAGCCCATACCCGGCATTGTTTACCAGGACCGAGATTTCATAATTTTTTTTCATACACCAATCAAAGATGGTCTGGGTTGCACCGCTATTGGTCAGATCAGTGGCAAGCCAATCTGCGTCGACATGATATTCCTTTTTCAGCCTTTCCGCCTGCTCCTGCAATGCAGATGCGGATCTTGCCACCAGCAATACACTGAATCCCCGCCCGGCCAATGCCACGGCAATGGATCTGCCAATTCCCTTACTGGCGCCGGTAATGAGTGCGTAGGACATATGAAATGCGTTGAGTGGTTGAAACGGCTAGTGGGTGGTGGCGAATAACGAGTTTAGAATACTCGCTACTCGCCACCACCCACTAGCCAATCTTGTTGTCTGAATCTAGTTTTGCACCTTTGACGCGAACCTGTGGTAGAACGGCGTCTTGCTTCTCGCGTGTTTTGGCATATACTTACCCGTTATAATGGGTATATACAATACCCGGCGACGGCTGGCAGCGCCTTCGTGAGGTGACTGCTGGGCCCTGTGCCAGATCCTTCCATCGTGAATGGTGAGATCTCCTGCATTGATGTCGAACCCGACTTCGCGTGCATCCGGATTGTTGTCTATAAAATATTTTTTACGGAAAAGAAGCCTTAACATACCCTGCTTGTGCGTACCAGGCAAAACCCGCAAGCCACCATTTTCAAAAGGGCAGGAATCCAGGTGAATGCCGATATTGAGCATCGGCATAATTTTCTGCCCAAGGAAAAGATCCCTCGGACTATCTGTATGCCAGCCCATCTGGGTGAATTTGCTGTTTTCTGTTTTAACGTAATGATTTAAGATCAGGCCGTCTTTTTCGTTTTCTGAAATTCTTCCTTCATAAGGATATAAAAACTGAACGAGAGACTGTATGCGGGGATCCTGCAGGAATTCGTGAAGCGCAGGACTATAAAGCGACAGGAAGCAAAGACGTTAATAATGGTCTTATTGTTCTCA
>DATHGW010000196.1:0-2887 GCA_035317445.1 Puia sp. | reverse complement strand
ATCCCCGGCGCCGCTGTTTGAAGTTAATCCTAATAAAATGGTCCATTTATCCTTGTATTCAAGAAATGGTCTGACGCTATCCTCACCCATGTACGGCGCTACCGTGACCGCATCGAACTGCAGGGTTTCAAAAAAAGCCCGGGCATATTGTGAAGAAGTATTGCCGATATCGCCTCTTTTGGCATCGGCAATCTTGAAATGTGTGGAAGGAATATAGTCAACCGTTTTTTCCATCGATGCCCAACCCTTCAATCCGGACGCTTCATAGAATGCAGTATTAATCTTGTAGCTTACGCAGGAGTCTTTCGTTGCATCGATGATCTGCCGGTTAAATTCAAAAACAGGATCAGGAAATGAATGCAGATGCCCGGGAATCTTTTGGGGATCGGTGTCGAGGCCAATACAGAGGTAAGATCTCTTCTGCAGAATTGAGTTAACCAACTGGCTTCGGGTCATAGGTTCGTATTTGATTTCCTCATTTCGGCCGCGATGGCCTGCTCAGCGGGTTCGCCGGAGCTCAAATGATCTACAATATTATCATAACTTTTTGCATCCCGGTTCTGGCTCAATTTAAAAATATGTTCGACGGTGCCGACTTCAATTTCAAAAGCGATGATGGCCTGCATCATCTTTCGAACGTAATCCGGATCCATGTTCTGTACAAGTGCCGGGGAATGCGGATTGTTTTCAAAATATGCAGTAAGCCTGGTCAGGATCGCCAGCAACTCATCTTCATTCAAAAATTTCAATGATCCCGATGCGTGAACGGCCTGATAATTCCAGGTGCTGGCCACCTGTTTATCTTCATACCAGCTTGCACTGACATAGGCATGCGCTCCGTGAAAAATGGCGAGTACCTGCTGGTTTGTCGCAAAAGCCTCCGTGTGAGCCTGCTTTTTCATCACGTGTGCGAGCAGGAATAATTTCCCGTCCCTTTCCTCAAACAAAACAGGAACATGGGTGGCTAGCGGTTTTCCATTCGCGTCCGCGCCGCATAGCACAACAAACGGATGGGCCCGCATGAAATCCATGACGTCCTTTTGTTCCGATGCCTTGAAATGAGGGACATTGTACATGAGACAAAGATAATAAGACTTGACAGTTGACAGTTTACAGATGACAGATAGATCAGATTGTGTTAGATAGGGTCTGTCAACGGTAAACTGTGAACTGTCAACTCCCTCTACACAACCACCTGCGCAATTTTCTCCACTTCGATATTCGCGTTTTTCATGGCAATGCTTCTGACGGCATGACCGGCAAATTCACTGAATGCTTTCCTGGAAATTTCATCTGCGCTGATCATAACGGGGATACCCAGGTCGCCACCTTCACGGATGCCCTGCACCAGGGGTATCTGTCCGAGAAAAGGAATATCATATTCCAGCGCCAGCCTTTTGCCACCTTCCTTTCCAAATATATAATACTTATGATCGGGCAATTCTGCAGGCGTGAAATAGCTCATGTTTTCCACGAGGCCGATGATGGGTACTTTTAATTGTGCCTGTCCAAACATCGCAATGCCTTTTTTTGCATCTGCCAGGGCCACATCCTGCGGCGTGGTGACCACGATAACGCCGGTCACCGGCACCAGTTGCATCAGTGTCAGATGAATATCCCCTGTGCCGGGAGGCATATCGATCACCAGGTAATCCAGTTCTTCCCAATAGACTTCGGTCACAAACTGCCTGATGGCACTGCTTGCCATAGGGCCCCGCCAAACGACTGCATTTTTTTCGTCCACAAGCAATCCAATACTCATCAGCTTGATGCCATATTTCTCTAAAGGAACGATCATTCCTTTGTCACCGATACTGATCATCTTCGGTCTTTCTCCACGAACACCAAACATGATCGGCACGCTGGGCCCATAAATATCGGCGTCCAACAATCCCACTGTTGCCCCACTCTGTGACAGGGCCAATGCGAGATTGGCCGCAACAGTACTTTTACCCACTCCGCCTTTTCCACTGACGACCGCAATGATGTTCTTTACTTTTGGCAATATTTCGTGGGGATCTTTGCGATTGGAGTTCGTATCAGCAGTGAATTTCACATTGACCACCGCTTCTTCGTTCACATGTTGTTTGATGGCGTTGATACAATCTTTTTTTATCAGGTCCTTTAGCGGGCAGGCCGGCGTAGTGAGCACAATGGTGAAAGAAATATAGTTCCCTTCGATCACGATATCCTTTACCATATTCAAGGTCACAATATCTTTTCCTAAATCAGGCTCCTGCACATGTTCAAGGGCTTCCAGAATTTTTTCTTTAGTCATGCGCAATATTTTGTTAAATCCATTATTTTGGTGCAAAATTAACCAATGAGCTCCTTACTTTGTTTACTTTTTACGGTTTATAAGTTTTAAATTTGGAGCCATCTTAATCAGGAAATTCTATGCGGTGGGCTTGATCCTGAGGATGTTGGCTCATATTGCTCCAACAAATTTTAACGAAAGCTGACAAAGAACCTAAATTGACCAGATGAAAAAAATTGTACTATACTTTTTATTGTTGTCAGCGCCCTTTGCAGTGCACGCACAATTCGACAAACTGAAGGATTCTGTGGTTCAGTTTTATGGGTTGGTCATGACGGCCGACAGCCTCAGGGGCATCCCTGCAGTGAGTATCACGGTGAAAGGCCAGAACCGCGGTACCATCACCAATGAACAGGGTGTATTTTCCATAGTGGTCATGAAGGGTGACAAAATCGAGTTCACCAGCATTGGTTATAAGCCCAAGCTGGTTGAAATCCCCCGTGACCTGGAGGGCAATCAACAAAGTATTATTCAGCTATTGGTCACCGATACGCTTTACCTCCCCGCCACCATCATCAAACCGCGACCCACCCGTGAGCAGTTTGACCGGGATTTTGTCAATACGCATGT
>DATHGW010000195.1:0-4445 GCA_035317445.1 Puia sp. | reverse complement strand
TGGAGATGGCGCCGTCAAGGGTTTTGTAGGTACCGAATGGTGCAGGATTTCCCGGGTGCGCAATCCCCGATTCCGGACGCTCGAAATGCATATTCAGGTTGTGTATGGTAAAAAAATCCTGCATTTGAAAAGCGATGGCTGAAGAAAGCAGGTTGGTCTTTATTTCCTGGCCTTTGCCTGTCTTCTCACGGTAATACACAGCCGCAAGGATCGCATATACCGAGTTCAATGCATTGACCTGGTCGCAGAGCGCCGTTCCCAGCGAGACCGGTCCGTCGGATCTCTTGCCACTCGTCATGATCGCGCCGCTGACGCTTTGCACGAGGAGGTCCTGTCCGGGTCTTGTCAGGTATGGACCGTCGCTGCCCCAACCGGAAGCAGAACAATAAATTATTCGCGGGTTGATCTTCCTGAAATCTTCGTATCCATAACCCAGCCTGGCCATCACGCCGGGTCTGAAATTTTCAATGACAATATCTGCATCCAGGGCAAGCTTGTAAATAATGTCTTTACCCGCGTCGGATTTCATGTCAATGGCGATTGATCTTTTATTGCGGTTCCAGGCCATGAAGCAGGGAGACTCATCGCCGGCAATCCATTGATTGAAAAAAGTCATGCCCCGGTAAATATCTCCTTTTCCGTTTCTTTCAATCTTGATCACATCGGCGCCCAGGTCGCCCAGCATCTGTGAGGCATAGGGGCCCTGTAACAACTGCGAAAAATCCAACACTTTCAATCCTTGTAATGCCTGATCCATAGTAACCTGCTTGTATCGGTGATCATTCAAAAAACCTGGGCAATACACTCAATCCGCCATCCACTCTGATGTCAGCGCCCGAAATAAATCCAGCTTCATCCGAAGCCAGGAAAACGGCCGTCATGGCTACTTCTCCTGGAGTTCCGAGTCTTAGCAAAGCATGCATCGCGGCGCTTTTCGACAGGAAATCAGGACCCTCCTCTTTTGCACGTTGCTCGTTCATGGGAGTCATGATCGCTCCGGGCGAAATGGTATTGAATCGAATATTGTCTTTACCGAATTGTCCGGCCAGCTGTGTGGTCATGGAGCAGATAGCGCCTTTGGCCGCTGCGTAAGCAGTCCAGTTATCCCAGCTGCGGAAAGCCTGCGTGGAGGATAGATTGATGACCGCACCGCTTTTCTCCGCGACCATAAAAGGCAGCACAGCCTGGATGGTTCTGAAAACACTTTTCAAATTTGTATCCATCAGGCGGTCCCAACGGTTTTCCGGCATGTCCATAATATTGCCGTCTATGGCGACGGCGGCATTGTTGACGAGGATATCTATTCTGCCAAATGCTTTGATGGTAGCCTCGGTCAGCGCAAGGATATCTTCACGAAGGGCGACATCGCAAAAATAAGCCAGCACTTTGGTTCCATGCTTGGCCAGCCTGGTGGCTTCGGATTTGCATTTTCTCTCATCAATATCTGCCATCACGATATTTGCTCCCTCCTTCACAAAAGCTTCGGAGATGGAAAGCCCGATTCCGTTGGCGGCCCCCGTGATGATGGCCACTTTATTCAGTAGTCTCTTTGAAGCAGGCATCTTATACTTTTTTGTTTAACCAATAGTTTTCTATTTCTTCCAGGCTCTTTCCTCTTGTTTCCGGAATCACTTTTATCGCAAGCCATAGCGCGGGTGACGTGAGCAGGGCGAACAACCAGAATGTTCCCGCTGGTCCCAATTGCTCGAGCAAAACCGGCGTAAGCTGTCCGACCAGCGCCGTCCCGATCCACAAAGAAAAAGTAGCTACCGACATGGCCTTACCCCTGATCTGTGTGGGAAAGATCTCCGACAACAACACCCAGATCACCGGGCCATAAGAAAATGCGAAACAGGCAATGAACAAAAGAATAAAAGTAAGCAGGAGCCAGGTATTGGAAATGTGAAAATAGAATAATCCCCCGATGATAACCAACGAGCCGATGATCCCGATGACACCCCATAGCAGCAGCGGTTTTCGCCCCAGGCTGTCAATTTTCCAAATGGCGATAAGGGTGAAGAGAACGTTAACCAGGCCAATGACGACCTGTCCGCCCAGGGCATGCTCCACCGGGAGGCCCGCTTTTTCCAATATCCCCGGACCATAGTAAATGATCGCGTTGATCCCACTCACCTGGGTCAGAAAGGCAAGGGCAATGCCGATCAGGAGGGCGGTTTTAAATCCACCCTTTAAAATAATGCCAAATCCCCCGGTTTCCTGCGCCAGGTTTTCTCTGATCTCGCCGATCTCTTTTTTCGCCTGTGCTTCGGGAACAATCCGCGATAACGTTGACAAGGCTTTGGCAAGATTATTTTTCAGCACAAGCCATCTCGGGCTTTCCGGAACCAGCAACAGTAAACCCAGGAAGAGAAAGGCCGGGATGGCTGAACTGCCGAGCATGATCCGCCACACTTCAGTGACCATGATCTTATGCGTAAGACCCGTGGAATTTTCCCATGCTCCGGATTGTGACTTATGCAGTAACCAGGCATTGGCGAAATAAGAGCAAAGAATGCCGATGGTAATCGCGAACTGATATAAGGCCACCAGCCTTCCCCGCTTGTGGCTTGGCGCAATTTCTGAAATGTACAGCGGAGACAGCATGGATGCCACACCCACGCCGACGCCCGCGACAAGCCGATACATGACCAGTTCGCTGAACCCGGGTGCGAGTGCGCAACCGACGGCAGAAATGCCAAATAAAATGGCGCAAAGGATCAGGATTTTTTTTCTTCCATATCGATCGCTCAGGATGCCTGCAACGGAAACACCCAGGATGCTTCCAAGCAATGCGGAGCTTACATACCAGCCCTGGTGAACCGCGTCCAGTTCAAATTGTTTGGTCACGAATTTGATGGTGCCTGAAATGACGGCGGTATCATATCCAAATAAAAACCCGCCAAGAGCGGCGATCATGGCAATCGTGTTCACATAGCGGCCATTCGTTTTGATCATGTTTTTGTAATAGCCATTAAAGTAGAATTTTTTTGCAAGAACCAGGAGATAATTTTGAACAGGGCGTCAATGTGCAGAACAGCTGGCGGTCTTTGCCTAAAATGAAATAAATTGCTTTAATTAACCATCGTTCAAATGAACCAACTTCTAAAGATGTTGCTTGCTTTCAGCTGGCTTTGTCTTTCCCTGCAGTCGAAAGGCCAGCGGGTCATCGAGGTAAAATATGTACAGGACGCGCAGGGCAATTATGATTTTATTTGCAATAACAAAGCGTATTGTGATTATATCCTGGATGTAAATTTTACCAGTCTCGATAACGCAAAGGCCGATCAACCCCTGCCCTACCACGCAGAGGTTAAACCAGGAAGCAATAAATTGTTCCGGTTATCGAAAGTGAACCCGGCCAATCAACTCCTGTTCAAATACCAGGTGAGGTATAACAAGGGGTGCATCAATCCCAAGGTGAACCAGGATTTCACTTACCTGTTGCCGGTAGCGCCCGGAAAAGAGGTACAGGCCTATGAAATGCAGGCAAGTGATGCTCCGGCGGCCGCAACTGGCCAGCCAGAAAAAAAGAACTGGTACGTGATCCGCCTGAAAATGAATCCGGGCGATACCATTTATGCTGCGAGAAGAGGCAGGGTCACCGAAATGGATGTCAGCAATGGTCTGAATGATGCCGGTGCAGCAAGCGCCGGTAGTGAGAATTATATCGAGGTCGTTCATGGCGATTGCTCTTTCGCCCGGTATGGGATGGTGAAAAAAAATGGCGCATTGGTGAAACCCGGACAGCTGGTAGAGGCGGGCCGCCCCCTTGGCCTGGTAGGCGGCGACCGGTATGGACGGGGCTCAGACATCAAACTAAGCGTATATTATAACCAGGAACAGGCAGACGGAGGATTGGTGAAATTGTACTGGAGCTATATACCGCTCATTTTTTGGACAAAATATAACGGCAAGGGCAAGCTGAAACATGGCGCAATATTTACCAGTGAGCACCCGCAGGCCATCATTGCACAGGAATTAAGTAAGCCGGTATTAAAAAAACCCAAACAGAAACCAAAATCTAAATAACCCCAAATCAACCATCATGAAAAAATCTATTGGCTATCTATTATTGCTAGGCTTATTGGTGAGTTGCGCAATATCGCGAAAAGTAGAGTATGAAAATGTAGCTGCAAATGTACCCAGCTTCAAAGAGCATATCGGCATTGGCACCTGGGACCAAAGGGAACAAATATTGAACGGGGCCAGGCAAATCGATTTTGTCGGATATATGCGATCTACTGCAGGAATTGCTTATCCTATGGGTACTTCCAGTGGAAAACCATTTGCTGATGTCGTTTCTTCATCCGTGGCTGCTTCTTTTTCGAAAAAGGGTAATACGACTTCGATTGTAGCCGTCAGTTATGCAGATAAGGAAAACCTTATCCTGGAAAAGCTAAAGAAAACCAGGAGCGATAGGCTGGTACTGATCAGGTGTAATCAAT
>DATHGW010000194.1:0-3332 GCA_035317445.1 Puia sp. | reverse complement strand
TTGGACAAGGCAAAACAATTCCTGACAAAACTATTGGATAAGTTGCCGGATGACCGGATCGGTCTGATCCTTTTTGCGGGCAGGGCTTATTTGCAAATGCCATTGACTACTGACCAGGGTGCAGCAAAAATGTACCTTCAGGATGCAGGCCCCGACGTAGTGCCCACACAGGGTACGGTGATCGCTGAGGCGTTGAGGATGGCTAACGGCGCCTTCAACAGCAAAGAGCATAAATACAAGGCTGTCGTGCTCGTCTCTGACGGGGAAGACCATGATCCGGACGCATTGCAGGTTGCCAAACAACTGGCCAACGACGGCGTGATGATCAATACCGTAGGCGTTGGCTCGCCCGATGGCGCCACGATCATTGATCCCGTTACCAGGGAAACCAAGAAAGATGCGAACGGGCAGATTGTCATCTCCAAACTCAATGAAAAGGAATTGCAGGACCTTGCAGATGCCAGCAACGGGCTATACCTGCGGCTCGACAACGTCGAGGCAGCCCTGATCAGTATGTCGCAACAGCTGGACAGCATCGAAAAGAAATCATTGACCGACTCGGAATTTGTCGACTACAGGAGTTATTTTCAGTGGTTCCTCGCTTTGGCATTTATATTGCTTCTGATGGAATTCCTGTTGCCTGAACGTAAATTTAACCTGGCTTGAAAAACAAAACATTCATATTGGTTACCGGTCTCCTCTTCTGTTCATCCCTTTGTGCGAGCGCGCAAAAGGAAGACGCCCTGATACGGAGTGGCAATCGTTTTTACAAGCAAAAACAGTTGGATCGGGCCAAACAACAATATGAGAAAGCCGTGCAACAGGCGCCGCAAAACCCTGTGGCACAATATAACCTGGGCAACACAGCGTTCAGAAAGGATGAATATGATGAGGCGGCAAAATCTTACGACGAGTCCATCAGCCACAGCTCCGACAATACGGTCAGGGAAAAAGGATTGTACAATAAAGGCGTTGCCCAGATCAGGTCAAAAAAGTTGGAAGAAAGTATTGCCTCCTGGAAAGATGCCTTAAAACTTGACCCTGCGGACCTGGAGGCCAGGGAAAATCTCCAAAAGGCATTGCTGGAATTGAAACAAAGACAACCGCCGCCGCCGCCGGAAAAGCAAAACCAGAAAGATCAAAAGAAAGAACAGAAACAACAGCAGAGCAAGCTGACCAAACAGCAGGTTGAACAATTGCTCAAAGCCCTCGAACAAAAAGAAAAAGAAGTGCAGGACAAGATGAATCAAAATAAAGTGAAGTCATTGTCGCAACCGGACAAGGATTGGTGACGCTTCCAGCCGCGTTCTGGCGCAAGCGTGTCTGACGGTCATCATCGAGCGATTCTGCATTGACGCAAGCAAGTCAGACCGGCTTGTGCCTTAGCGGGCCAATATTACTTAACATCGATCATTCAACCCTTCTACTACGAAGAAGCCTCGGGTTCGTGGAGGACTTTGGCTAAAGTAATAGCAAGCCCATATTGGCACAAGCTGGTCTGACTGACATGCATCAATGCAGAATCGCTTGTTGATTCCCGTCGGACACGCTTGCGCCAGTCTTTAGAAATCATTGATTCAGTCTGATAAGGGTTGGTGATGTGCAGATGCTTATTTTGGCAAAGCCTTTAGAAAAGGAGAAGTTTCCAGCATCATCCGGAAATTGTCCGGATTGAAAATAATATCATTGTGCGCTCGTTTACTGTGGAGGAAGATGATCCGGTTTAATGACAGATCCGATACTGACATCGATGACTCATCCCTAAAATAAACAGTCAATCCCTCTTTTTTTAGCTGGTCCATCATTTTTATGGATTCCTCGTCGGTTCCACCCCCTTCATCGGTAAACCAATTGATCAAACGGTTATGTGTATCCGATCGCAACCATTGGTCAAACAAATCTCGCTCGCCATACAGGGCATCAAAGAGTAGCACTTCCCGGATTTTCACTTCTCCATACGTTAAGATGCGGGCAATCACACGGTATGCGCCACTGTGACCGGCAAGAAGGATGTTGCCTGTCTCGCATTGGGCCCCGATCTTATTTCTTTTTTTCAGTTCCACGAGTACATCGTTAACGAGGGCCTTGAACACGGCAGGGTTTTCCAATTTGCCACCATAAGAGTCAGGTGAATTTTTAGCTGTTTCTGCAAGCACCAGTACCGCATTTCTGTTGGATGCGAGAAATTGATCCGCGAGGTGATAATAAGCAATGGCCGTATCAATATTATTCCTCCATCCATGAAACCAGAAAACCAGATCGAGTTTTTTAATGGCGGGCAGTCTGTCAGGAACAAGGATCAACACATTGCTATCCGTATAATGTGCAGTTGCATCGTACAAAACACTGTCATACACATGTCCCTGAATCCGGCCGGTGTCGGGAAATGCGGTATGGGGGGAACTCATTCGGAGCAGCTGACTGCGGGAAGACAGCAAAAACACCATGAGCAAAACGGTCGTTAAGGAAAAGCGAAAGCGCATTGTATATTATTTGTATTGAATGAATGTTACCGCCGGTTGCGGATTGAATCGTAATTTTGCGGGCAGGAAGATATGAAATGTATGCAACTGTACTGTAATTCCATTACTGAGTATACCAGGTTAAAAACCCTCGAAGTAAAGATCGGGGACCTGGCTGTCGGGAACTTTCATCCCGTTCGGGTACAGACCATGACGACCACCGACAGCATGGACACCAATGCGACGGTCGAACAATCCATCCGTTGCATTGAAGCCGGCGCGGAAATGGTGCGCATCACCGCGCCCAGTAAAAAGGAAGCAGAGAATTTGTTGAACATCAAAAATGAATTGCGACGCAAGGGATACCATACACCGTTGGTTGCAGACATACATTTTACACCGAATGCCGCAGAGATTGCAGCAAGGATCGTAGAGAAGGTCAGGGTCAATCCGGGCAATTATATTGATAAAAAGAAGTTTGAATTCATTGAATATACGGATGCCGATTACCTGGAAGAAATTGAACGCATCCGGGAAAGATTTACGCCACTCGTAAAAATTTGTAAAGAATATGGAACCGCGATGCGCATCGGCACCAACCATGGTTCGCTCAGTGACCGCATCATGAGCCGCTACGGCGACACGCCCATGGGCATGGTTGAAAGCGCAATGGAATTTCTGCGCGTTGCGCGGGCAGAACAGTATCACAATATCGTGCTGAGCATGAAATCCAGCAACCCCCAGGTGATGGTGCAGGCGTATCGTTTATTGATACAGAACATGCAGACTGAATTTGGTGCCTGCTACCCGCTGCACCTGGGCGTTACCGAAGCGGGCGATGGGGAAGACGGGCGGATCAAATCGGCCATA
>DATHGW010000193.1:0-3943 GCA_035317445.1 Puia sp. | reverse complement strand
AAATATTGGGAAAATCTCAAGAAGAATACAGAATTAACGGGCAGCATTTTTGACCCCCAGCCTTCTCAGCTGACTGGCAATATTCATTGCGTAACGAACCCCGACGAGCCTGTTCTGGGATGGCTGACTGCCTCAACCGTTCAACAACAAAGGATATTTATTGACAATACCCAGCTCGCCCAATGGGGCTTTTCAGTTTTGGGAGACTGTTCGGTCGTGATTGGAAGCTTTGATGATCCGACATTCCGTTCTATGGGATACCGCCCGATAGCCGTATACCTTGGTTCAGCATACACCGCGGCATTTCCATCCTGTCTGGACTGCACGTCAAGGGGAGGGAATACCATAAAGCCAGTTTTCTGGCCATAGAGATGAAGAAAGAAGGATTGACCATACCGCTTTTTGACGTTTCCGTGCTTGCGGTCATGTTGGTGGTTTACATGTTCGCATGCAAGCAACCCTATACACCGCCGACGGGCCGGGAAGACAATAGTTTTCTGGTCATAAACGGATTCCTTAACGCAGGGAGCGATTCAACGATGATCACGTTGAGCCGTAGCCGCAGTTTGGCAGATACGACTATTTCACATCCCGAATTACACGCGCAGGTCGCCGTATTGGGAGCATTCGGGGAGCAGTATAATTTCACCGAGATGGCAAATGGCCGGTACAGCAACCCGGGGTTGAACATGAATGTAAATGAAACATACCGGTTGCAAATACTCTCGAATGACGGAAAGAAGTATCTGTCGGATAACATCGCTGTTACTTTAACACCGGCAATAGACAGTATTTCGTGGAAGCAGGATACGACCGGGACCGACAATAAGCGGGGTGTGACCGTCTATGCGAACGCACACGATCCTCAAAACAACACCTGGTACTACCAATGGGAGTATGAAGAAACATGGGAATACCATGCGGCTTTTGAATCATTTTTTTTGTTGGTCAACGGAATGGTCGTGCCACGTAATTTCGACCAGTTTACGTATAAATGTTATCGAAATACCATTTCCACTGGTTTGATGTTAGGTTCGTCGGCTAAACTGAGCCAGGATGTCATTTTTGAAAACCCGCTCGTATTCATACCCCAGGGGAGCGAAAAACTTGGGGTCAGGTATAGCATCCTGGTCAGGCAATATGGTATCACGAAAGATGCATTTGAGTATTGGCAGAATCTGAAAAAAAATACAGAATTGACTGGAAGTATTTTTGATGCGCAGCCTTCACAAGTCAAAGGCAATATCCACTGTGAAGGAAATCCAGGAGAACCGGTGCTGGGTTTCATTACGGCTTCCACGGTTCAACGACAAAGGATATTTATTTCTGACCGGGAAGTGGAACATTGGGGTTATTATATTCCCGGAGGATGCACGATCGTTATAGGAAACTTTTCTGTTCCAACATTTGTAGCTCAGGGATACGTTCCGGTTTACCAGGTTACGGGCGGGTACGCATCGAGCCTGCCTTCCTGTGTGGATTGTACAGCCTTTGGAGGAACAACCTTGAAACCTTCATTCTGGTAAAATTGTTGGCATGGAAAAGACATTGGTAGTCATTTAAAATAATAATGAAAACGACCTGTCATACCGGTATTGTTTTTTTTCTCATCATTGTATGTCTCGCTGCCTGCAGAGAGCCATATACCGCGCCGCTTGTTAAAGGCAATGCCAGTTATCTTGTTGTGGAAGGTTTTCTAAATGCCGGGCCTGAACCGACCATCATCACGTTAAGCCGCACACGCCGTCTTGGCGACAGTATACCTCATGTGCCTGAATTGAATGCCCAGGTTTCCGTGATCGGCGAATTTGGCGAATTGTACGCCTTTTCTGCGCTGTCTGACGGAGTGTATAGTATCCAGGCTATGAACCTGAATCCCGGAGAAAAATATAGACTGCAGATACTGACTGCGAATGGAAAAAAATACCTCTCGGATTCAGTCGCCGTTACCCCAACTCCTGCAATCGACAGCATCAGCTGGAAACAGGATACGACCAGCGCAAGCAGTAAGTTGGGCGTAACGATCTATACCAACACCCACGATCCAATGAATAATACCAAATATTACCGTTGGGAATACGAAGAGACCTGGGAGTATCATACCATTTTTGATTCTTTTTTCGACTATTCGGGAGGAACTGTTGTGCCCAGGACCGATGCAGGCCATATATTTTCCTGCTGGCGCAGCCAACCCTCCACCAGCCTCATCCTGGCCTCATCGGCGAAGCTCAGCCAGGACATCATTTATGAGAATCCCATTCAATTTATACCAATCAGAGACCAGCGAATGGGTGTCAGGTACAGCATCCTCGTCAAGCAATTTGCCATGTCCAAAGCGGCATATGAATACTGGGAGAACCTGAAAAAGAATACCGAACTGACCGGTAGCCTTTTTGATCCTCAACCTTCCCAGCCAACCGGAAATATTCGTTGCGTTACTGATCCCCAGGATCCCGTGCTCGGATTCGTCAGCGCATCCACTGTGCAGGAACAAAGAATTTTTGTCGCTAACAGCAGCCTGGAGCATTGGGGTTTTCAGACGATCCCTGACGATTGTCCCTCGCAAATCGTGCCGCCGGATAGCTTTAATTATTTTTTCGCCGGGAAACAATTGATTCCGGTTAGCCAGGTACCCAATTCTCCCAATTTCGTTTCATCGAGGCCGGCTTGTATAGATTGCACATTGCAAGGGGGGAGCAGCACGAAACCGGTCTATTGGCCTTAATGAATAAAACATTTTATTTAGGAAAATATGCGTAATTATTTCAACTATTTAAGAACAACAGGGATACCGGCAGGGATGTCTGTCCTCCTTTGTTTAGCCTGCAATACAGGATTCGGACAATCCGAAATGCTAAACAGTCTCAAAAAAGGATTTGATCAGTACCGCAGACAAAACCTGCAGGAAAAATTATTCGTCCATACCGATAAATCCTTTTATGTAGCGGGGGAAATCATGTGGTTTAGGATCTACGATGTAGATGGCACTTTCAACAAACCGCTTGACCTGAGCAAGATCGCGTACGTAGATGTCATCGACAAGGACCAAAAACCCGTGATGCAGGCAAAAATTTCCCTTGACCAGGGAAAAGGCAACGGTTCATTTTTCGTGCCACTATCGGTAAAATCGGGTAACTATAAATTCAGGACCTATACGAACTGGATGAAGAATTTTAGTCCTGACTATTATTTTGAAAAGAACATCACCATCATCAATTCTCTAAAAAAACTTTCTGACAAACCCACCGTAGAGACAGGAACTTACAATATCCAGTTTTTCCCGGAAGGTGGTAACCTCGTGACCGGCATGGAAAGTATAATCGGCTTTAAAGTGACGGATAATTCAGGAAGGGGCATTGATGATTTCAGGGGAAGCATCATTGACCAGAACAACAATTCGGTGGCACTGTTTGGGGCGCATAAGTTTGGCATGGGTCATTTTACCTTCAGGCCTACCGAAGGCAGCAAATACAGCGCCGTGATCAAAGTGGGCAATAACAACGCAGTGGTCAGTGAATTTCCGTCAGCCGCCGCGCTGGGTTATGTGATGAGGGTGGAAGATCTGGGTAAGGATAGCATACATATTACTGTTAGCACCAACATCAACGCCCCCGGCCAACCTGTTTACCTTTTTGCTCATACCAGGCAGGTCGTTAAGATTTCTGAAAGGAAGACCATTGACAATGGGAGTGCAGAATTTGTGGTCAGCAAAAACAGTCTTGGTGAAGGCATTTCAAGTTTCACGCTTTTTAACTTCAACCTCCAACCTGTTGCTGAACGATTGTATTTCAGACGTCCGAATCACCTCGTCATTGAAGCCAATACTGACCGTAATGAATATGCGACCCGGAAAAAAATAAATATCGCCTTCCGGACCAAAGATGGCTCCGGCAAAAATGAAAAATCAGATCTGTCTGTCTCCGTTTACATGATCGACTCCCTG
>DATHGW010000192.1:0-5675 GCA_035317445.1 Puia sp. | reverse complement strand
CGGAAGATTGTTGAGGTAGAGAATAAATACCCTTCCCTGGAATGAACTCAGCTGGGTCATGAGCCAATAATACCCACTCACGTCGTGTTTGTTCTGTGCAGCCCAGATCCACAATGTTTCTTCAGGATTGTTGTTTAGGGTGGAGATGAGTGCGGCCACTGCAGCGTCATCATCCGGCACTGATCCATCATCAACGATGCCATGGTAATCCCCGCCTGCCAACACATCACGCCACCATTGCTTGCGCCATGCGATTCCTTCCCCAGAATACATATTGCTGACCGGGCCAACGGCAAAGTCATCGGCAATCTGGATCACCGGGCCTTCGAGGGTTTTGTCCAATGCGATGGCCTCCTGCAAAACGTCAATATCATTTTGTTGAAAAACTACATGAATCATGGATACAATTGATTTTAGATCTCAGGATTTTCTACAAAGTCTATTTCCACCCGCAGGTTCTCAATAATGAAGTCCTGCCGTTGCGGAGTATTCTTTCCCATATAATATTCCAGTATCTGTTGTATATGGGTTTCGGGCATAACCAATACAGGCTGCACCTTCATGTCGGCGCCGATAAAACGCGCAAATTCATCAGGAGAAATTTCTCCCAGTCCTTTGAAACGGGTTACTTCCGGTTTGGTGCCCAGTTTTTTTATAGCAGCCTGTTTTTCGCTCTCGTCGTAACAATAAATCGTTTCCTGTTTGTTGCGAACGCGGAACAGGGGTGTTTCCAAAATGAACATATGCCCATTTTTCACCAGGTCGGGAAAGAACTGAAGAAAAAAAGTCATAAGCAAAAGTCGTATATGCATGCCATCTACATCCGCATCTGTTGCTATGACGATGTTATTGTAGCGCAACCCTTCAATGCCATCTTCGACGTTCAGGGCGTGTTGCAATAAATTGAATTCTTCATTTTCATAAACTACTTTCTTGGTCAACCCAAAGCAGTTCAGGGGTTTGCCCCTCAGACTAAAAACGGCCTGCGTTTCCACATTCCTGACTTTGGTGATGGAGCCACTGGCTGAATCGCCTTCTGTAATAAAAATGGTGCTTTCCTTCTGTTTTTCTAAAATGGTATTCTTATCCTTTCCTGAAGCTTCATCATTGTAGTGAAAACGGCAGTCCCGCAGCTTCTTGTTGTGCAGGTTGGCTTTCTTTGCCCTTTCATTGGCGAGTTTTTTGATGCCGGCGAGCTCTTTTCTTTCTTTTTCACTTTGCTCAATCCGTTTTTTCAGAGCTTCGGCAGTGGATGGATTTTTATGCAGAAAATTATCCAATTCCCTGGCCAGGAAATCACCTACAAAATTCTTCATGCTCGCGCCGCCTTCCACCATATATTGGCTGCCCAGCTTGGTCTTGGTTTGAGATTCGAAAACCGGTTCCACGACCTTGACGGCTACTGCAGCAGTAATGCTTTGTCTCACGTCGGCAGCCTCAAAATCTTTTTTGTAAAAATCCCGGATCACTTTTACAAAGGTCTCACGAAATGCCTGCTGGTGCGTGCCGCCCTGGGTAGTAAATTGTCCATTGACAAAACTGAATATTTCTTCACCGTAATCATTATTGTGTGCAATGGCCACCTCAATATCGTCGCCCTTCAGGTGTATGATGGGGTAACAAAGTTCATCTTCATTGGTCCGGCGCCTGAGCAAATCAAGCAGGCCATTTTTTGAAATATATTTTTTCCCATTGTAGTTGATGATCAAACCCGCATTGAGGTAGCAATAATTCCAAAACTGGTTGTCAAGATATTCATTGATATAATGAAAGTTCTTAAATACCGTTTCGTCAGGAATAAAACTTACCAGCGTACCATTCGATTGGTCCGTCTTGACCTCCTTGAATTCTTTGGTCAGGACACCTCTTTCAAATTCAGCAGTCTTTTCCCTTCCTTCTCTGAATGCGGTTACCTTAAAATAATAACTCAGCGCATTGACCGCCTTTGTACCCACCCCGTTCAATCCAACAGATTTCTGGAATGCTTTGCTGTCATATTTGGCGCCGGTATTGATCTTGCTGACCACATCGATCACCTTCCCGAGAGGAATCCCTCTTCCAAAATCGCGCACCGATACGGTCTTACCCTCAATGCTGACATCGATCTGTTTGCCATAGCCCATGGTATGCTCATCAATACAATTGTCGATCACTTCTTTCAAAAGCACATAAATACCATCGTCGGCGCTGCTTCCGTCTCCCAGCTTGCCAATATACATGCCCGGACGGAGGCGGATATGTTCTTTCCAGTCGAGCGACCTGACCGACGCTTCGGTATATTCGAATAAATTCTGTTTAGTTTCTGCCATAAGTTCTTTCTTCTCAAAACCGGGCAAATATAATAAAACGGCCTCAGAAGGATTTTTTAGTAATTATGCACGGATGTGAATAAAGGCCGACGCCGGATAATACAGACTGATTTTCAGGGGATCATGCTCATTTTTACTGCCCGGCTCTCGGTTAGCGCCTGTTTGGAAGAGCAGTAAATAGCCTATAAAACAAAGTAGTTTTACCTATACTAAAAGAGCCTGTTTATAGGTTTTTATAGAAGTAAACCTTTATCCGTGAAACCCGGTTTTTATTCAATTTTGAACCCTTTTATGTCTAACATCGCAGTAATCCTGTGTTTTATCCCCATTATTTTGCTTTTATGGAAAAGACTGATCAGGGAAAAGGCTTATTTATTTGTTTGTATCTACTGGCTCTTGAATGGCCTGATCAACTTACCGGATATGTTGGGTCAGTTTCAAAACCCACAAATGCAGGAAAACATCACCCTGCTCGATAACCTGGTGGATACGCCGTTGGCTTTGCTGATATTCTATTATGCTTCGACAGGCAATAAGAAAAAAATACTGCTTTACCTCTTGATCGCTTTTACGAGTTTTGAGCTGGTCGTGGTGTTGTGGAAGGGACACAATTTTGATTCGAGTACGATCATCATTGGGCTTGGCATCTTAGTATTGTTTGTATACAGTTTCTGGGGCCTGGCGCAATATTTTCAAAAAATCGAGCACGATCCGTTTGAAAATGTGATGGGATTTGTCTATGCGGGATTTATTTTCTACGACGGGCTCTGGGTGGTCATTTATATTTTCAATTACCTCAATTTCAGGAAAGACACCGTACAAGCCAACCAGTTCCTGAACTATTTAAGCATTATACTCGCTACAGTCCTGACTTCCGTCGGTTTGTGGTGGTATTCGCGACCTAAACCCAGCCTCAGTAAAGCCTACGATCATCGGAACGGACAATAAAAGCGTTACTCTTCATCCTCTTCGTAATTATAGGTTCCCTGGTTATCGTTGTAAATGGATTCCCAGTCCTTCACTTTATCATCACCCAACAATTCCAGGATATCAAAAATGGCATCTCCCTTTCTTTTCCATTCCGCCACTGTTGTATCGGTAAACCGCGACACATACATACAATGATCCGTTTCAAAATTCACCCTGATCAGACAAATTGGGTCCTCCTCCTTCTCCTGGATTAAATAATAGCAATTCTTTTCCAGCAACGCATAAGAATACATACACACATATTTTTTAAATAAGAATAATAGAATTAATGGGCAGCAGGTCCTGAATAAATGGGGTAAGTAAGTGCAGTGGTGCTGGCTTCCCGGATTGTCGCGATTTGGATTGATCGCATCCGGAAACAGAACACAAATTTAGGGGTTTTGAAATTTACTTGAAGAGATTGCATGATAAGAATTCATAAAAATATATAATAATTTTAACTAATTGATTATCATTTATTTATCGTTATTTGCAGACTTTAAATTTGAGGCAAAATTTCATGATGGATCAGGAACAACAAAAAAGAGCAGGCCATGAGCCTGCTCTTAACACCAAACTGTTGTCATGATTATTGGCTCAGTTTAATTTCACCTACATCACTCGGCTGGCCATCTGCAACAGTAATCCCATCCTTTGCCGCATTTTTGTATGGCGGTTTGGCTTCGATGATTACTTTATAAACTCCAGGCTTCACATCTTGTATTGTGAATGTTCCCTTGTCAATTGGCACCTTCAACGTATCAGTGGCCGAAACAATCCAGGCTCTTACTGCCGCATCCGGAGGACTCACGGTTCCTTTAACAGTTCCATTGAAGAGAGACCTGAAACTGAACAAACTCACAAGGGCAATCCCAGCTGCCGCTAAACTTAATTTAGTGAATTTCATAAAACAGAAATTTAAAGATGAATAATTGATGATTACAAATTGCAAAAAAAGTTTTTCATGGGGATATGGTGCTGGGGTGCATACCAGAATTCAACTACTATGCCATAATGACCAGCAAAACCTTTTATTTGTGCACCCGGATTTTTCATTAACGATTTTTTGGCAGTTCGTGGAAATAATTCCACTTGATTGTTCTTGTTCCCCGATTTGCCTAAATTGGGTCCATAATCATTTTCGTGATAGCGCAGCATACCATACAACAAATTTTAAGTCGGATTGACATCACGGAGATCATCGGGGGTTTTGTCAAATTGAAAAAAAGGGGGACCAATTACCTGGGTCTTTGTCCATTTCACAACGAAAAAACACCATCCTTTACAGTATCCCCGGTGAAAGAGATCTATAAATGTTTCGGTTGTGGCCGCAGCGGCAACAGCATCAGCTTCCTCATGGAACATGAAAAATACTCCTATGTTGAAGCCCTTCGATGGCTGGCAAACAAATACAACGTAGAAATTGAAGAAACCGAAACAAGTCCGGAACATAAATTACAGCAACAGGCTGCAGAAAGCCTTTTTATCATCAATGCATTCGCCCAGAAATATTTCTCCGGGATACTGTGGGACACCGAACCCGGGCAGGACATTGCGTTGAGCTACCTGAAAGAAAGAGGTTTTAATGAAGACATCATCAGGAAATTCCAAGTTGGCTATTGTCTGGAAGAACGCGACGCTTTTGCCAGGGCTGCTTTATCGGCTCAATACAATCCGGAATTTCTGCAAAAAACCGGCCTGGTCGTTTTAAGGGATGATAAATGGGTTGACAATTACCGGGGCCGCATCATCTTCCCTGTTCACAATCTAACGGGAAAGGTCATAGGTTTTGGGGCAAGGATCATCAGGAACAATGACCGTGCGCCCAAATACATCAATACGCCCGAAAACGAGATATACATTAAGAGCAAAATTCTGTATGGTTCTTTTTTTGCGCGACAGGCCATTGACAGGAATGATGAATGCCTGCTGGTAGAAGGATATACGGATGTGATTGCCCTGCACCAGGCCGGTATTGAAAATGTAGTGGCAAGCGGCGGAACCTCGCTCACCCAGGATCAGCTTCGGCAGGTGAAGAAATATACCAACAACCTGACGATCATTTACGACGGGGATTCGGCAGGCATAAAAGCCGCGCTGCGGGGGCTGGATATGGCCCTGGAAGAAGGATTGAACGTAAACCTGGTATTGATTCCCGACCAGGAAGATCCGGACAGCTATGTCAATAAGTTGGGTGCAACAGCATTTCGTGCTTTTATAGAAGCCAACAAAAAAGATTTTATTCTTTTTCAATTGGAAATTGCCCTGAGGGATAGCGGCACCGACACGAACAGGAAGGCCCTCGTCGTAAACCAGGTTGCCGAAACCATTTCTAAGATCAATAAAGCCGAAGATTTTACCCGGCAACAGGATTATATCCGTCAATGCGCAGACCTG
>DATHGW010000191.1:0-2292 GCA_035317445.1 Puia sp. | reverse complement strand
CGGAATTCTTTACGCCAGGACAACATCGACTCAGGCCCGCTCTGAGATGTATTCCATTTCTTCCAGAGCCGAACGGTAAGCCATAGACGCATTCCCTGTAGATTCCGTGGCAATTTGTCAAAGGGATCGACCACTTTATTTGGCGCCGGCTCATCGGATGGCGGGAAGGGGTATACCGACCGTATCTCGTCTTCTGTCAGGTCCCAGATCAGGCCGGTCTTGTTTTTTGTAGCTAATCCAATTCGATTGCTGCTGTTGGAGAAAACGAGACCTGCAACCTCATTCGGATATGCATGCTGATAGGCCTGAATAAAGATTCCGCCAATGGATGCGCCTACCAACAGGTAAGGTCCCTGCTCTCCCGCCGCCCGCAACAGTTTGTGCAGATCATCAACAGTCTGTTCTACGGTCTCGTCCAAAGGCCCCGAATCGCTCCATCCAAGTCCGGCCTGATCGTAAGAGCATACCCGGGTAGTGCTGTCCATTCTTGACTGTACCAGCACCCAGTCAATCGCGAAGGCCCCACCTCCTGCTATTAACACAATTGTCGGATTGCCTTTTCCAGAGCAGAGGATATGCAGTTTGCGGTTGCCGATGCTGACCAGACGGCCTGGAGGTGAAAAAGTGCTGTCGGAGGGAATGGGTTGTGCGAATGAGCAATCTGTTACGATCGAGGCAAAAACGGAGATTAATATGATACTTCTTATCATCATATGAGACAAGTTCGCTCTATTTTTTAACTTCAGGAGGCAGCGACGATTCATGGACGTGAATGACTTTCCATTTATCACCAATCTTTTGAAATACACTGGTCACTGTATAATTTTTCATTATCCATGTTTCCCCATTTTTGAAAAGGGCGTTAATGTTGCCGGTCCAGGTTAAAATAACCAGGTTTTTGTCAACAACATGAAAACGCTCCTGGATCGTAGTGAGTTCCTGTCCATTTGCTGCGCTATAAAAGCTTTTACAGATCGCTTTGTATTCAGGGAATTTTCTCGCGACGCCGTCGTTGCTGATGGCAAGAAAATCAGGAATATCGGCATAGCATGCCAATAAAGAATCGAAATCAGCCTTTGCCGCGTAGTGGGTTATTGCGTGAGATGCTTTTTTTACTTCCTCTATAATTTCGTTGCTGTCCAGACCGGCTGTTTTTTGTTTCGTTTCGCGAATACATGAACCGAGCAGGGCAATTGCCAAACTAGAACAAAACAATTTATTGGTCAAAGCCATACTCATCGAATGTAGGTATTCTTTTTTACTCAGCGCTTTGTGCGAAAGTCAAAATATACAAATTGGGCACTTCAGAAAGATTTCTTCGGTGGAGGAGCTTGTTTAGCATACCTTGAAAGGGAGCATCCTGACAATCAGGTCATTTATCCAATTCGGTAAACCTATTTAAGATGGCAAACACAATATTCACGACAACTCATACATGGAAATCTTTATTCCTTACTATTGGCATTTTCATTGGATTTTCTCTCTTGAATGCCTGCGACGCCCAGGCTATTGTGGGCAAATGGAAAGGCGTATCAGTAAAAAATTATTACAGCGCGGAAGTTGCTAAACAAATGGGCAAGTCCATGGAGGAGAAAACGGCAAAAGATGTCGGAAACTCAGAGATCATCTACAACGCGGATCATACTTTTACCATGAACATCTCTTCTCCGAAAAGTTCGGATATACTTGTTATGAAGGGAGTATGGGGTGCAACAGGAGATCAGTTGAAATTAACACTCGAGCCCCAATATAACCCGCAAAAAATGACCACGACGGCCACTTTTTCAATTCATGGCAATATAATGGAGACCACCGCGATCATGGCTCCTCCTGCGCGAATAATCAAATCTGTTGCCGTTGCCACCAGGCTATAATTATTCAATCAGGTAACCAATAGGTTTGAATGAGTAGTTGTTTGACATTTCCGCCGAACATGCAGTTAAGCCGACCAAAAGATCCATCCTGGCCTGCAAAACAACGTAGTCCCCTGCCCTGCTTTTTGGGGGAAGAACAGAAACCTTTCCTGTTTCCCCATCGACGGTAACATGCATAAAGATGTTGAAGCTGGTGGGGATTTGATCGGGCTCAATGCCATAGCCCTTCAGTGATTCACAGAGATTACCAAAACAACCCCGGTGCGGTTGGGTATGTCCGTATATTATCCTGAATGTATCCGCACTGCAAGGGGTAAGCAAAAAATCATGTCTGCCCACCGTGTCCTCCACCATATCGAACAGGATATTGCTCCGGTTGGAATAAAAGGCATGACCCTTCGTCAGTAATATTGTTTCC
>DATHGW010000190.1:0-5532 GCA_035317445.1 Puia sp. | reverse complement strand
CCCAATACCGAAAGAGGATCCATTATTGTCGTGGTGGCCACGGATGCACCATTGTTACCACATCAACTCAAACGCCTCGCTCAAAGGGTTCAACTGGGCATCGCCCGGGTAGGCGGGATTGGGGGCAACGGGTCGGGGGATATTTTCATTGCGTTCTCCACCGCCAATAAAAATGCATTCAACCGCAACGCAGAGACCAATGTGGATATGTACCCGAATGACCGCATCGGCGCCCTCTTTAACGCGACCATCCAGTGCACGGAGGAGGCCATCATCAATGCTCTTTTTGCGGCGAAGACGATGGTCGGCATCAATGGTAATACAGTGTTTGAATTGCCTAAGGAGAAAGTGGTGCAGTTGATGAAGAAGTATAACAGGATTAAATAGAAAGTTATCTCCCCGACGGCGGTGTTCCCGATTCACATTAATCCTTCTTCACATAACTCCCTGCCAGCGAAGCGAAACCTGCCACAAGGGCACCTATCAATGAGGTGAGCAGGATCAGCAGGACATTAGACCCTCCTAACGGGAATATTTGCGCGATCTTTTGTGAAAGGATGCTGCTGTTTTTATAATCGATCCACCATGCCAGTATCTCCCATAGGAGAAATACACCAAGAAAACCCGCCAGGAAAGACATCGCCGGTCTTTGGCGAATGAGCAGGCTTACCAGAAATGCCGCTGGGGCAATGCTCCACCAGGGCAAATACAAACCCAGGACAAAACTCACCAAGGCAGTCAACAGGATCGATATAATGTATTTTTGCATAGTCATGAGTAAAAGCTGTTGCTTCAAAAGAAACCGGTCGGTCACAGACCGGAAAAATTAATCCTGCTCCTGATCCTTTTGTCCTTTTCCTCATCCAGGCTCATCACCCACAAAGGATAATACCGCCCTGCCACCCAGTTGTCGACAAATGTCTCATAGTAAATGCTGCCGGGATTTCCGCTCTGTCCGCCGGGATATATGCCGTAGGCTTCAGTTTTCTCGCTAAGTTGAACAACCATGCGCCAGCTGGGTCCGTGATCTTCTTTTGTGGCATTGATACAATTGGTCCCTCCGCCAATCGACAAATCCCTTCTGCTGAATGGAGCGAGCCGGAGTAAGTGGTTTATCCTCGTCGCTTTGTATCTGGCCCATTCCATCCTTCGTTCTGACGCTGCATTGATGCATTGCACCACTGTTTTTTTAAATGCGCTGGTCACATCGTCGGCCAGGGTTTCTTTTTGCGGCGTGGTAATATTATCCAGGAATTTAAAGGCCGAATCTTTCAGAATGCCCTCCAGCAATGTACTCGCCACAGGATAAACCAGTTTTAACTTCGTTTGGGCCATTTCATCGTCCCATACCTCACTGGTAAAGTTATCCCAAAGCAACACGAAAACCGTTGGACCTTGTTCATAGGGATCGTTGCGAAGCCGCCAGGAAACGAGGATATCGTAATATTTTTTTTCATCGCTGTTCAGCGATTCTACATCGATATTGCGGACCAGGATGGGTCTTGCCATTTCAGCAAATACATTATAGTTTTCTGTCTGCAATTTCATCATATCCTTCGGCATGATATCGGTCATCTGGTTCAGGTAACGGTTGATGATCATTCCCCGGTAAGGAGGATATTGTCCGCCAAGATAATACGGGTACACCGAAGGATCTGCCGGGTATTGGTTGGCGCTACTCACAAACTGACGTACGGGGTTAATGATGTGGGGGTTTTCCTGTTGGGGAATGGTTCCCTGCCACATATACGAACTGTCTTCACCTGGCATGATGAAATCACCCTGCCGCTTCCATTTAGCGGGAAATTCACCTTGGTCCCAGATGGCAATATCACCGCTTTTGGAGGCGAATACGCAATTCTGTCCGGGTGTATGCAAAAACTGTATCGCTTCTAAATAATCGTCATAATTTTTCGCATGATCGAGCCTGTTAAACATCTTCAGTTCATTGCTGGGGTCATGCGCTTTCCATCGGACGGCATAGCAGGATTTCCCGTTGCTCCGGTCGCCGGTGAATTTTTTATCGTACATCACCGGTCCAAAAACCGTATAGGCAACCGTATCGATGAATTCAGCCTCATCTTTCAACACGATATGTTCATATCGGAAATCCGTTTGTTTCCATGCGCCATTGAACCAATATTCCTTCATGGTTTCGTCTTTGAACCTGATCTCGTAATAATCTCTTACATCGCGCGTAGCATTGGTAAAGCCGAATGCGCAGCTGTCGTTGAACCCAATGATGATACTGGGAGAGCCCGGGAAACTGGCCCCGTATACATTCATGCCTGTTGTTGAAAGCTGCATTTCGAACCAAAGAGACGGAAGATTCAATCCAAGGTGTGGGTCATTGCAAAGGATCGGCGCGCCGCTCAATGTTTTTTTTCCGCTGACTGCCCAGTTGTTGCTTCCATTGTCCTTATCGGGTTTATGCTGGATGATCGAAACGGAATCGAGCTTTTTCAGATACAGGGAATCCGATGTAGCCGGCTGTTTTATTCCAATACCCGGCGGCGGGTACAGGATACCTTTGGGAACGATCGGGTCAAGGGAGTCCTGTGAATACGGGTACATTTTTTCGAAATCGGCCAAGCCGAAAACCGTTTTGGCATTGCTGTATTCAAAATCGTCCTCATTACCCGCGAGGTCGAGCGACATGTATTTCAGGAACAAGGCCGTTTTCAGGTTACTCCATTTTTCGGGTTTATAGTTAAGCAATTTGTATTCAATGGGCAATTCACTTTCCTTCAGCGTTTCAATATAAGCGTTTACGCCTGCCGTATAGGAGTCGCAGGCAAACCTGGTTACGGAGTCCTTGTTCATTTCCCCGAGCGCTCTTTCCGCTGCATACACCATACCCAGCCTTCTTTTTTCCCTGTCAAATTCCAAACCCTTCGCACCAACCAATTCACTGATCCGGCCAGCCGCGGCATAGGCCTGGAACTCCATCTGCCACAAACGAAATTTAGCATGGATATATCCCTGTATAAAATAAAGGTCTTCTTCGTTTTTCGCAAAAACATGCGGAACCAGGCGGTCATCGAGATAAACATCGGCCTTGTCTTTTATGGCCTGGAACTGTATATGGCCGCTGTAATCCCGGTCAATGGGTTCTGCATTTTGCCAGAATCCATGCTGCGGACTTAAAAACCTGCCCAGCGGAGGAATAGATCCCCATTGTACATTGAGACAAACGATCAGGGCGAGGGTAGTCGTAGTGGAAACAAGAAAGGGAATCACTCTCATATGCGTCAATAACATTAAAAATAAACTATTTCAGAGATAATCGGAAATGGCTAGTGGTAAATGGCGAGTGGCGAGTGGGAATGCTTGTACTACTCGCTACTCGCCACTTCCCACTCGCCTCTCCGTCATACCACACACCGGTACTACCACAAAATTGTATTGTTTCCGCTCCATTTTTTATTCATTTTTGTTCTATCAAATCCCATTGATCATTAAACCTTAAAAAAATGCAAACCATGAACCCGGAGATTTTAATCGTAGAAAACAAAAGAAAATGGATCCTCGGATCATTATTCCTGGTCCTGATGCTGTCCAAGATCATGATGTAATCAGCCATTAACCGTAGAACAACCAACGCATTCAAAGGACGGATCAGAGCGTGTGTAAGTTTGGAAAACAAGCCGGCTTCATCAGCAGAAGCTGGTTTGTTATTTTAAGAAGCCAGCAGGTTGATCAGATGCGTTAATTCCTCTGCGGTATTGTAACTATGCAGAACAATGCGCAACCGCTCAGCTCCCCGGGGAACAGTCGGATACAGGATCGGCCTCACGTCGAGCCCGGCATTGGCCAGCCGCTGCGATAAACGCTTCACTTCATCGTTTCCGGGCACGATGGCAGCCTGCACCGGGGTATTGCTCAGCAGCGCATGAATTTTTCCTGGTATTGCAGGTTCCTTCATTCCAGCCTCCTGGAACCGGCGGATGAGTTGCTGCAACTGTTCCCGTTCGGTTTTCAGTTTTGGGAAAATATTGTAAGCGATCCTTATCGCGGCTAAACTGGATTCCGGTAAAGCCGTTGTGTAAATAAATGGCCTGCTGAAATTGATCAGATAATGACGCAAATCCGCGCTGCCGAGGACCACCGCACCATGGCAACCCAGGGCCTTTCCAAATGTATGCACGCGTGCAAAACATTTTTTCTGCAGTCCGAGTTGCTGCACCAGCCCCTCCCCTTTTTCCCCGATAACACCGGTCGCATGCGCCTCATCCACGATGAGCTGCGCACCAAAGCGTTCACACAAGACCGTGATCGGCGCCAGCGGCGCCATATCCCCGTCCATCGAAAAAACGGATTCCGTCACAACAAAAATATTACCCTTTGCTTTTTGCAATTTGTTCTCCAGATCACTGAGGTCATTGTGCAAAAAAGAAAAGGCTTCTGCGAAAGACAAACGAATGCCATCCCTGATCGACGCATGACACAAATGATCGTACACGATCGTATCTCCCCGTTGCGGAACGCAACTCAGTAAACCCAGGTTGGCATCATAACCCGAATTGAAGACCAGTCCGGCAACCGCATCGTGAAAAACAGCTATCTCTTTCTCGACTTCAGCGATCAACGGGTAGTTACCCGACAATAGTCTGGAGCCGGTAGAACCATGTCTTACATCCTGTGGGAATGCCTGTTCAATGAGTTGATTTTTGGCTATGCCAAGATAATCATTCGAGCAGAAATCAACTTTGCCTTCAGAAAACCGCAATTGACGATATGCGCCCCCCTCCTTCCGTTCATTTATTTTCTTATGGAGAAATTCTTCTTGCATATTTTTGCCCTTCAAAGATCAACCTAATCATCCGAATCCCAAAAATCAACATGCAGGGCACACAAAAAAATATTCTTGGTCTGCAATTGCCCACCGATCCGAGATGGGTCGATCTCGCGGGTATTTCACTGGAAGACATCCTCACCGATCATGCGTATTGCGAGCAGAAAGCCGCCAACAGCTGCATCTCCCTGATACAACGCTATCCTGAAAAGGAAAAACTGGTCAACGAACTAGCGCCGATTGTCACTGAAGAATGGGGACATTTCAGACAAGTGCTGGCAGAACTGCAGAAGCGTGGCCTTAGACTGGGCAAACAGCGCCGCGACGAATATGTCAACAAACTGCTCGCATTCCAGAAAAAAGGAGGTAGTCCTTCAGAAAGGCTCCTGGATCAATTGCTCACGATGGCCTTGATCGAGGCGCGCAGTTGTGAACGTTTTAAACGGCTGAGTGAAGGACTGAAAGATGAATACCTACGCAATTTCTACCGTCGCTTCATGGAAAGTGAGGCGGGTCACTATCATTTATTCATTGACCTGGCAGAGACCTATCTTGAAAAAGATGTCGTGCGCGCGCGCTGGGCAGCATGGCTGGTGTACGAAGCAGGCATCATGGAGAAAATGGAATTGAGGGGGGACAGGATTCATTAATCTTTTTTTTATACCTTCCGGTTGAAAAATAAAAACATGAAAAGAAGATCATTTGTAAAGCAGGCCGGTTTGGCTACGGCGGCCATC
>DATHGW010000189.1:0-4107 GCA_035317445.1 Puia sp. | reverse complement strand
CCGATCACAATCGCCACTTCCACGCCGATATCGATGAGCCCTTTTACATCCTGCGCATATTGGGCGATAACCTGGTTATCGAAACCAAAAGCCTTATCTCCCATCAGGGCTTCTCCGGACAATTTCAGAAGAATGCGTTTGTATTTGGCTGGCATGATTAAGTTTGTTGATAGTTAGGAAACCAGGAACGGCACCGCAAAGAAAGAATTTTTCCGGCAGATGGAAAAGCATAAAAAAAGGAGAGCGAACACTCTCCTTTTTTCTTAACCCAACTGAACCCTTTTGAATTGAACTGCTTTTACGGCAGGATCAATACTCTTCAGGTAATCTCCGACGGTTTTGGCGGAGTCCTTTACAAAGGACTGGGCCAACAAAGTATTTTCTTTAAAAAAGGCGTTCAACTTGCCGACGGCGATCTTGTCGATCATCTCTTCGGGCTTGCCCGCCATTTTCGGATCATTCTTGATTTGATCTGTTACGATAGCTTTTTCCCTGGCCACCACCTCTGCCGGAACGGATTCAGGGTCTATGGCCACCGGGTTCATGGCTGCAATCTGCATTGCGAGATCCCTTCCTGCTTCAAGGATGGCAGGAGCATTTTTTGACATGCCGATCAGCACACCCATCCTGTAAGCCCCATGAATATAAGCCGCCACTGCTTCGGCATCGATTCTTTCAAACCTGGCCAATTGTATTTTCTCTCCAATCTTGGCCACCTGGTCATTGATCTTATCTGCAACAGTGGCTCCGCCTAAAGATGCATTCAGTAATTCTTCCAGTGACTTCACATTATTCTTTACCGCTACTTCCATGATGCTCTGGGCAAAATCAACGAAATCGGAGTTTTTAGAAACAAAATCCGTTTCGCAGGCCAGCGTAATGATGAAGCCGGTTTTATTATCTGCCGTTGTTCTGGCAATGATCACGCCTTCTTTAGCTTCCCTGTCGCTGCGCAAGGCGGCGACCTTCTGCCCTTTTTTCCGAAGGTAATCGATGGCTTTTTCAAAATCACCGTCACTTTCCACCAGGGCCTTCCGGCAATCCATCATGCCTGCACCCGTCGTTTGGCGCAGCTTGTTTACTTCTGCTGCAGTAATTGTTGTTGCGGTTGACATATAATAAATACTTTTTTGAGTTTGAATAATTAAAAAGCAGTTAATCTGATCAGATCCTTGCGATTTACTATCAATTCGGTTTCGCGAACAAAATCAAATGGAATGGAGCTGTTTATCTTGCTCCTGTACGCCTGGGTGAGTTCGGAATACGACGTTTGGGCTGATGTCCACCCCCTCTCACTTTTTCTCCCCTTGCACGGGCAGCTTCAGCTTCGGCTTCGGCCTGCAACCGGGCGGCCTTCTTTTCATTATCATCCGTTGAAACATCTTCCACGTCTTCTTCCTTGGCAGCCATTCTTTCTGCAAGTCCTTCAGAAACAGCAGCGGCAATATAATTCACGATGATGGCAATGGATTTGGTGGCATCGTCATTCGAAGGAATGGCGAAATCCACTTTATTGGGATCGCAGTTGGTATCTACCATACCAAAGGTGGTGATGCCCAAACGTTTTGCTTCGGCCAGCGCGATATGCTCATGACCGATATCGATGATGAATAGTGCAGCGGGTACACGTCCCAGTTGGGCAATACCCCCCAATACTTTTTCCATTTTATCTTTGTCCCTCGCGAGAGTCAGGCGTTCCTTCTTCGTAATGCTGTCGAAAGTACCGTCATTCAGCATCTTGTCGATGCTTTGCATTTTCTTCACGCTTTTACGAACGGTATTGAAATTGGTCAGCATACCACCCAGCCAGCGTTCGGTTACAAATGGCATGTTGATCTTTTTGGCGCATTCGGTAACGATCTCTTTGGCTTGTTTCTTGGTGCCCACAAACATGATCTTCTTACCGCTCTTGGCAACCTGCTTCAGTGCGGCGGCGGCTTCCTGAAGACTTTCGGTCGTTTTGTTCAGATCGATGATATGAATTCCTTTCTTCTCAGCGAAGATGTAAGGAAGCATTTTAGGATTCCACTTCTTACGCAGGTGACCAAAATGTACACCGGCTTCCAACAACTGTTGCTGTAATGAAGTATTATTTTCCATTGTATTGATTTGATGATATTTTGTGAATCTAATATTAACGCTTGCTGAACTGGAAGCTTCTCCGGGCTTTTTTACGGCCTGGTTTCTTGCGCTCCACAGACCGCGGGTCGCGACGCAACAAGCCGGCTGCCTTCAGCGCCGGACGAAACTCTGCATTAACTTCGAGCAATGCGCGGGCGATTCCCAGCTTACTGGCTTCAGCCTGTCCTTTCATTCCTCCACCTGCAGCATTGATTTTTATATCGTATTTATCCAGGCCATCCACCGTTTTTAACGGCAGTTCCACCTGGTTTTGCAGGTAGGCTAGGGCGAAATACTGTTTATAGTCTTTGTCGTTAATCACAATCTTGCCGTCGCCCCTTGTCAAAAAGACCCGGGTAACAGCTTCCTTGCGACGGCCAATGGCATTTTTTTGCTTTTCCATGTATACAGAAAATTAGAAGTTTAATGTTTGAGGTTTCTGTGCAATATGCGGATGTTCGGAGCCGGCATAAACGAAGAGTTTTTTGAACATCTTGCGGCCCAGGCGATTCTTGGGAAGCATTCCCTTTACCGCTCTTTCCACAACTACTTCAGGACGACGTTTCAATAAACTTTTGGCAACCTCTTCTTTCTTTCCGCCGGGGTAACCAGAGAAATTAATGTAAACCTTATCATCCATCTTGTCGCCGGTAAAAGTTACTTTGTCGGCATTGATGAATATCACAAAATCGCCACAGTCGACGTGTGGGGTGTAATAAGCCTTGTTCTTACCGCGCAGCACGGCTGCGATCCTGGCGCAAATGCGACCAACGGTTTGATTAGCACCGTCTACAACATACCAGTTGCGTTGAACGGTAGCCTCGTTCGCGTGTTTGGTGGTGAAATGTAATTTGCTCATTGTATTTTAAAATGGACCGCAAAGGTAGGTCTATATTGCTTTTACTTCCAAGAAAAATGGGGCATTTTTTTAACATACCTTTGCAACATATTGATTATCAATAATTATTTTGTACCCTATTAAAAATGATCAATTGATCAAGCCCTGATTTTATTAATTTAGCTCATGTCTATTCATAAACTTGGCCGCGATGAATTCGGAGATCCGGGCAATGCCGGCCACCTGATGTCTATTGAAGATGCGCATGCGCTCCTGAATGATTGGGTTAGCAATGACCGGCTTCGATTGCATATGCGGCAGGTGGCTGCCCTCATGAAAGCCTGGGCCATTGAAAAGGAAGCCGCTGATGAAACTACTGCGCGCAAATGGGAGCTCGCCGGCTTATTGCACGATGCCGATTGGGAAAAATATCCCGATGACCATTGCCGCATCATCATAGAAAAACTTGAAAGCCTGGATATTGATCCCGAGATCATCCATTGTATTGCCTCCCACGGTCCGGCTTATTTCGGTGTTGAACCGGTCAGCCATATGGACAAAATGATCTATGCCTTTGATGAATTGTCGGGCTTCGTTCATGCCTCAGCGTTAATCAGGCCGACAAGATATGATGGGATGGATGTAAAAAGCGTATTAAAAAAACTCAAGACCGCTTCTTTTGCAGCCCAGGTAAACAGGGAAGATATTTCGGATGCCATCGCGCGTATTGACATTTCGCTGGAGGAGCTAATAGAATTTATCCTCCTGCATCAAAAAGATGTCGCATGAGTCCTTATTGGTCTTTAAATCTCATCACGCGCGCACTATCATTATTACGGGCTATTATGAATGACTGTCTCCCCCCAATGCTGATCTTTTGAATATGCCTGGCCTGCCCAGTAATCTGCAGGCCATTGAGGCTCTCAACGGAAAAATTCCCATGACCCTTGTTCAATAAGATCGTTCCGAAATCCGCATCGTACCTGCCCATTTGGGTATTGTTTTCATAATAATTCCCGACCAGCAATATATCCGGCAAATCATCATCATTCGCATTAACCACCACGGCATCCTTATATGGCGTAAACTGTGCTTCCCAGGGCAATTCTTGCAAAGTAAAATTAAGATTACCCTTGTTGATCAAAAGT
>DATHGW010000188.1:0-9969 GCA_035317445.1 Puia sp. | reverse complement strand
CTCAAATTTTCGGGCTGGATCTTTAGCATCCAGCGCGCTACCGACACATATATCTTTATAGTCTTTCTCACCAACAAGATTTTGGGCATTTTTCTCCTTCCATTCCTCATAATGCTCTCATTTTCAGGGCGTGTAGCGAGTGAAGTGCTGATCACCATCTCCCTGCTGATGGTGCTGTTGTTTTATGCCTACCGGTTCATCGTTTCGTATGGTCCGATAAGAAAAGAAATAAAAGTAAATGGGTTTCACTTTTTTTTGTACCTTTGCGCATTCGAGATAGCACCGCTGCTCTTGATTTACAAGGTGTTATTGAATTATTTGGAAAAAGTTTGATTTCATTTTTCAAATTCCTGCTAAAAACTGTATGGTTAAGAATAGGGACAAAACCGATGTTTCAACGGGAGCTGTAAAAACTGTGAAAAGGATCCTAATCACTCAACCCAAACCGGAAACTGATAAGTCGCCATATTTTGAGCTTGTCAAGAAGTACGGTGTAGAGCTTGCTTTCCATCCGTTCATTCTTCTGGAACCTATACCAGCAAAGGATTTCCGAAAGCAGAAGATAGAGATCTCCAGTTATTCAGCGGTCATCTTCACCAGCAAGCACGGCATCGATCATTTCTTCCGTATCTGCGAAGAAATGAAAGTCATCGTTTCCCAGGACACCAAATACTTCTGCATTACCGAATCAGTCGCTTTATATCTCCAGAAATTTATTTTATACCGCAAGAGAAAAGTTTTTTATGGCGCCGATGGCACCAATAAAAGCATGTTCGATGTGATCAACAAACATAAAGAGAACGAGAAATTTCTTTATCCCTGTTCTGAAAATCAACAGGATAACGAGATCGTCGGTTGGCTGAAGAACAACAATTGCGGGTATGCCACACCATTCATGTACCGGACCATCAGCAATGATGTCAAAGAAGTGTTGGGCAGGCATGAATACGACATCATCTGCTTTTTTACGCCAAGCGGGGTGAGAAGCTTATTTGATAACTATCCCAAGTTCAAACAGAACGGCACAAAGATCGGTGCCTTCGGAAACAATACCTCCCGGGCTGTGGAAGATGCGGGGCTAACCCTCGAGATCAAAGCACCTCAGCCTCAGGCTCCTTCCATGGTTTCTGCACTGGAAATGTATCTTTCAAATGTGTTGAAGAAGAAGTAGATTTTTACTTCATGAATCGTTTATCCAAAGAATCAAGTCCTTATTTGCTGCAGCATGCGCAGAACCCGGTGGATTGGTATCCATGGGGTGACGAGGCTTTGCAAAAAGCAAGAGAGGAAAATAAACCGATATTGGTGAGCATCGGCTATTCGGCCTGTCATTGGTGTCATGTAATGGAAAGGGAAAGCTTTGAGGACCCGGCCATTGCCGATATCATGAACGCCCATTTTGTAAACATCAAAGTGGACCGGGAAGAAAGGCCTGACCTGGATCATATTTATATGGATGCAGTGCAGGCCATGACAGGCAGTGGTGGCTGGCCTTTGAATGTTTTTTTGACACCCGATGGAAAACCTTTTTATGGGGGCACTTATTTCCCGCCAGGAAAGGCTTTCAACCGCCCGTCCTGGCAGGAACTCCTGTTGAGCATCAGGGAGACTTTCAAGGTGAAAAGAGATGAGGTGGAAGAACAATCCAATTACCTGCTGAAGCACCTGGCCGGTTCCAACAGACTGGGTTCTCATCCGCAGGATGGCGATGAACCAGCACATCTGGCGTTCAGCAAAGAAAATCTGCAAACCATTGCCGCCAATATCCTGGCAACTGCCGACAAGCTACAGGGCGGTTTTGGCCATGCGCCCAAATTCCCCCAAACCTTCACCATACAATGGCTGCTGCGGGATTTCTATTTTACCCGCAATGAATCTTCGTATAAGCAAGCCTGTTTGAGCCTGGATAAGATGATCCGGGGAGGAATATATGACCAGGTGGGAGGAGGCTTCTCCAGGTATGCCACGGACAATGAGTGGCTGGTGCCCCATTTTGAGAAAATGCTTTATGATAATGCCCTGCTCGTGACCGTTATCTGTGAGGCCTATCAACTGGGCGGACAGGCACATTATGCGCACGCAGTGAGACAGACTTTGGATTTTGTCAAAAGGGAATGCCTGTCGGGCGAAGGCGGATTCTATGCCGCGCTCGATGCGGACAGTGAAGGCGTGGAAGGCAAATTTTATGTTTGGGACCTTTCTGAAATTGGGGAAGTGTTGGGACGGGATGCCCGGCTTTTTTGCGCCTATTATGGCGTGACAGAAAAGGGAAACTGGGAAGACAAAAACATCCTGCACATCAAAAAGCCGATTGACCTGTTTGCAAAAGAACAGCAGCAGGACCCCGGGGAACTACTGCTGCTGTTCAATGACTGTCTGGCCAGGCTCCTGGAAAGACGAAACAGTCGGATCCGGCCTCAATTGGATGATAAGATACTGTTGGGCTGGAACGCGCTCATGATCTCTGCCTATTGTAAGGCCTATGCGGCTTTTGGGGTAGAGGAATATAAGGAGCTCGCAGTCCGCGCGATGGATTTTATCTGGGACCGGTTTAGAGGTGAGGGCATTTATTACTTTTATCACTCATACAAAAACGAGGCAGCAAAATTCCCGGCTTTTCTTGACGATTATGCCTGTCTGATAGCCGCCCTGATCAACCTGCAGGAAATAACAGGAGATGCTAATTATTTGTTAAAAGCAAGAGATATTACTTCCTGGGTTCTTCTTCATTTCAGTGAAGCAGACGGTGGCTATTTCTATTTTACTCATGAGGATCAACGGGATGTCATACTCAGAAAAAGAGAGCTCTATGATGGCGCCGTGCCTTCGGGCAATTCCATCATGGCAATGAATTTGCATTACCTAGCTATCGTGTTTGATGAGCCCGAATGGAGGGAAAGGGCAGTGAGCAATTGTTTAAAACTGGCGGATCTGATCGCACTGTATCCGGGATCTTTTGGAATTTGGGCAACCCAGCTTCAGGCGATGGCGTATGGAATGAATGAAGTGGTTATTTTGGGCAAGAATTCAGCTAAAACGCATATTGAATTTTTGCGTCATTTCGTCCCCTTCAGGGTCTATCAATCTGCCAGCGCTGAAAACACCAAATTTCCCCTGTTACGTAATAAACCCATACCCGAAGAAGTCCTGATTTTCTTATGCAGGGACTATTCCTGCCAAAACCCTGTGGCTGAGGTACATGACTTAGTCCCCCTTTTGGAAACAGTGAATAAGTTTTAAAATCCAGTAGCTACAATAATTCTAGTAAATCTACCGTTAATAAATTTACAGTTCTAAAAGCTTTGACTTGTTAAAAATAAACTCTAAAATTGCGATGAAGATATTGTCAATACATTATTTTTGTCCAATACCCTTTAATATTATGAAAATGAAAAACCTATCCATCGTATGCTCGTCGGCTGTCGTTCTTCTGTTTGCGGCCGGATGCGGCAAAATAGGCAAATCGCACAAGGGATTACCGGATGACGGTCAGCTGCACGGAGTAGCTCCTGCCAGCAAGTACAATCTCTCAAAGCCACCAGGCATGGTTTACATTCCACCGGGAACCTTTCACATGGGTCCGAGCGATGAAGATATAAACTACGCTTATACTTCCCGTAACAGGCAGGTCTCTATCAGCGGATTTTGGATGGATGCCACCGAAATCACCAATAATGAATACCGTCAGTTTGTGTATTGGGTCAGGGACTCGATTGCAGCCACAATGATGCAGTATGGTAAGGATGTGGATGGCAAGTTCGCTGTTGACTGGAAGAAAGCACAGACCATCAAGTGGAATGATAAAGCAACAGTCGAAAAAATTGACCAATTAATCGTAACACCTGAAAACCGGATTTTCGGTAAAAAGGAAATCGATCCAAGGAAGATGATGTATCATTCTGAAACCTTTGATCTGAAAGAAGCCGCATTGAAAGTGAATGAAGGCAAGGCACGTTCCGGTTTCATCAAGACCAAAAATGTACCCATCTATCCCGATACGCTGGTTTGGGTGCGCGACTTCTCTTATTCTTACAATGAACCCATGACCAAGAGATATTTCTCCCACCCTGCTTTTGGTAATTATCCCGTTGTAGGTGTGAATTGGAACCAGGCCAGTGTGTTCTGCGAATGGAGAACGCAATACCTGAATGCCAGTCTCGAAAAACAGAAAAAAGCAACCGAATCAGATTTCCGTTTACCGACAGAATCTGAGTGGGAATACGCTTCCAGGGGTGGACGTTCACAGTCTATGTTCCCCTGGGGTAACTATTATTTAAGGAACAAAAAGGGCTGCTTACTGGCCAATTTCAAACCTGGCCGCGGCAATTACCCAGAAGATGGCGCATTTTACACAGCGCGTGCCGATGCCTACTGGCCAAACGATTTTGGCCTGTATTGCATGGCGGGTAATGTGGCCGAATGGACTTCTTCCGTGTACTATGAAGGCGCATACAATTTCCAGCACGATATGAATCCCGACATTCGCTATAATGCCAAAGATTCAGATCCTCCCAGGATGAAACGCAAGGTGATCCGTGGTGGTAGCTGGAAGGATGTAGGTTATTTCCTGCAGACCAGCACCCGCACATACGAGTACCAGGATACATCCAAATCATACATCGGGTTCCGTTGTGTGATTGACCTGCCCCCGACTTTGGCAAAAAGGTAAATTATTCCTGATCATAAAATTTTTTCAAATAATTCCCGTTATTGATTTGAACAGCAAATAAATCAAAAACGGGAATTTGTTTCCAAAACCCTTACAAAACCTATTAAAAACAAATTAAACTTACAACTATGGCCGGAGTTTCTAAATCTACAGAAAGACTCGTAAACGTAATAGTCTGCGTTGGTGCAGCAATTGTAATCTTTGGTGCCTGGCAGAAAATTACCCACCAGAAATTGGCGAATTTCTTCCTCACCGCGGGTCTGATCACGGAAGCACTTATTTTTATGGTATATGCCTTCCTGCCACCTCCCGGTTCTGAAATGCATGCACTTGCTGAGGCGCTGCCTAAACTGGCTGGCGGACCTGCAGGTAACCCGGCTTTAGAAAAAATGGACAAGATGCTCCAGGATGCAGATATCAACCCTGCCACCCTGGGTCGTTTGAGCGAAGGATTTAAGAAATTCGGATCCACCGTTGAAAGAATCAGTGATGCATCCGGTGCTCTGGCTGCAACCACAGAATATACAAATAAGACCAAAGAAGCATCAGCTGCTCTGGATACTATGAAAGTTGCTTACCAGGGTGCTACAGCTACTATCGGTCATTTTAACAATGCTGCTGAAAGCACCAAACAATTCCATAGCCAGGTACAGGTATTGACCAAGAACCTCGGTTCCCTGAATGCCATCTATGAATTGGAATTACAGGATACAAACAACCACCTGAAGGCTATGAATGGATTTTACAGTAACCTGGTTCAGGCTTCTGAGACCATGCAGGGCAGTGTTGTTGACGCTAAGAAAACACAGGAACAGATTGCATTGCTGGCTAAGAACCTCGGCAATTTGAACAATGTATATGGTAACATGCTGACCGCTATGCAGGGCAGACAATAATCCAGGAAACCTAACCTAACACGAAAAACCATTAGTTAAAACATTAAATTCTCCAGGTCATGTCCTTACCTAAAGAGCCCCGGCAGAAGATGATCAATATGATGTATTTGGTGCTTACAGCCATGCTGGCACTGAATGTATCAGCCGAAATATTGAACGCCTTTAAAACCGTAAACAGTAGCATCACGAATTCAAATGGTGTTATTGCAGAAAAAAATGCTGTAACCTATAAGTCTTTTGAAGATAAATTAAAGGACCCGCAAACGGCTGCCAACGCCCAACTCTGGAAACCAAAAGCCGACGAAGCAAAAAAACTGTCGTCAGGTTTGTATAACCAGATTGAAGATTTAAAAACTAAACTGATTGCAGAATCAGGTCCATACGAAGAAGATGGCAAGAAGCGTTTCCGTGAAGATGATTTGGATGCCGCCACCCGCCTCTTTGATGAACAGGGTGAAGGAAAGAAATTATATGCAAGCCTGAAATCGTACAAACAGGACATGATCAATATCCTGAAACCCGAAGAATTCACCGGAAGCCCGCTGCTTCAGGCTGACGTAAAAAATCAAAAAGAAGCTTTTACCAAACAATTTCCGCTGGATCTGAAAATACCTGAATCACAGTCTGGTAACGCCCTGACGGGTGATGACCCCAGGGATTGGACCACGAATTATTTCCACATGACGCCTTCTATTGCTGCGATGACCATCCTGAGCAAGTTTCAGAATGACATCAAGAATTCAGAATCGCAGATGGTGGATTATTGTCACAAAAAGATCGGGGAAGTGAAAGTAGTGTTTGACCAGTTCCAGGCCATCGCGCAGGCGAGCTCGAATTATATCATGCCAGGTGATAAAGAAACCATCACGGCTGGTGTAGGCGCGTTCAGTGCAGCTGCCAAACCTAAAATTTATATCAATGGCCAGTTACAGCCTTTGACCGCTGACGGTACTGCCGAATTTTCAACTACGGCCGAAAGCCCAGGTGAAAAAATGATCGATGTGAAGATCGAATACATCAAACCGGATGGTTCAACCGCGGTGATCAACAAGCCTGTGAAATACACAGTGGGCATGCCTTCAGGCGCCTCTGTATTCCTCGAAAAAATGAACGTTGTATATATTGGAGTAGACAATCCCCTCACCATTTCGGGTGGTAGTGTTGGCCGGGAAAAAGTGAAAGTTAGTTTCACCAGCCCAGGCGCTTCATTAACCAATACCAGTGGTGATCATTGGGTTATCAAACCAAAAGAACAGGGTATGGCTAAGCTGATCGTAAACGCCAATGGAAAACCATTTGAATTTCCTTTGCGTGTTAAAAACCTTCCGCTGCCTGCAGGATTTGTAGGGGCAAAGAAAGGTGGTGGAATTTCTTCGGCCGAATTTAAAGCAATTGGTGGTTTGATCGCCAGGCTTGAAGATTCTGATTTCGAAGCGCCTTTTAAAGTAGAAAGCTATACGATGGGTGCAATTGGTGGAAGCATCCCCCAGTATAACCAGGCAACCAATCAGGGTAACAGATGGACCGGACAGGCTGCACAAATTGTGGCCAAATCCGGACCAGGAACGAATATCTTTTTTGACGATATCAGGGTTGTAGGACCCGACGGGAAGCCAAGACAGATCGCGCCCATGGTATTTAGTCTGAAATAAAATAGTTTTTAAAGCCCGCCACGTTGTAGTGGCGGACTTGTTTATAGAAATTTCAAAAGATAAACTTTTCGCAATGAAAAATCGAATCATCAGATTTTGCTTGTTGGTCACCGTGATCGCCCTGGCGGCGGGAACAGTTGACGCACAGGCACCGGCGTCGAGGAAGAAGACGAAACGTACAACCACGTCGAAGAAGAAAGCCAATACCAATAAGAACAGCACCAACACGAGTTCCGTGACACCTGCCAAGGATACCGTTGTTAAAGCCGTTCAGGTGGTAGAAGCGGATATCAAACTGGATACGCCCAGGAAATCATTGAGAAACGATGCCGCCATCGAGATCAACTTGGTAAAGGATCGTACACCCTTGGCCTATGAGCATATCCGTGAGGATGATGCCGTATATCGCCAGCGCGTATGGAGGGAAATCGACGTGCACCAGAAAATGAATTTACCTTTTACTTATAAGGCTTTTGAAGATAACGGTAACCAGCGTTTCATCAGCATTCTGCTCAACCTCATTAAGAGTGGTGAGATCACGGCTTTTGACGCGACAGCTGATGACCGCTTTACTACGCCCATGACATTTAAACAAATCGCAGAAGCCATGGTGGGTAAGCCTCAGGTGCTTTCTGTACCTAACTTCGCGCTGGATCCCGACGGTTCAAAGGGAATCATGCACGATACCACCATCTCGCAGGATTTTAACCCTGACCAGGTTGAACGTTATGAGATTAAGGAAGAGTGGGTCTTCGACAAAGAATCATCCAGGATGCATGTCCGTATATTGGGCATTGCTCCTTTAAAAAGTATTTATAATTCTGATGGATCCTTTAGGGATGTTACCCCGATCTTCTGGGTATACTATCCTGACATGAGGCCGATGCTTGCCAAGTATGAAGCTTACAATGGCAAGAACTATGGTGCAAGAATGAGTTGGGAAGAATTATTCGAAAGCCGCATGTTCGCAAGCCGCGTAATTAAATCAACAATTGACAATCCCAGTGATCTTTTCATCAATGGTTATATCAAAGATCCGATCCTCCAGTTGCTGGAAGGTGACGATATGAAAGAAAAAATATTCAACTACGAACAGGACCTCTGGTCGTATTAAGAATTCTCGAATTGGGAAAAAAAGGGTATCGTAAATCTACGATGCCCTTTTTGCTTTTGTATTGCCTTAGGCTGCTGAACAGCTAAAGATTAACCAGTTATCTCGGGAGATTTATTTTCAAAATACACCTATGTTGGTATTGTTTAATAAAATTGTTTTACTATTTTTACAACGGTTTTTCATAGGATATTGGATTTTAAAAACGGGGCTGGATATCTATCCGGGCCCCTTTGTTTTTTGTTGAGGAGCGATCCATGCCCCGCAACGACATATTAATTGTCTTCTTTTTGTTTTTCAAAGTAGGCGCTGATCATTTTTGCTTTGGCTTGTCCCACTACCGGCGCCAATTCTTCTTCTGTCAATTGCTTTATTCTTGTCACTGAACGAAATTCTTTTAGTAACCGGTCTGCTGTACTTTTTCCGATGCCTTCTATATCCTCTAACTCATTTTTGAAAGTGCCGCTGCTTCTTTTGCGTCGATGGAAACCTATTCCGAAACGATGCACTTCATCGCGGATCCTGCGAATCAGCTTCAGACTTTCGCTTGCATAGGGGAGCTTCAGCGATTCTTTATCTTCTGCAAAAAATATTTCTTCTTCATTCTTTGCCAATCCCACCAGGGTCATGGATCCAACCAGGCCAAGATCTTCGATGGCTTCCAATGCTGCATGCAACTGGCCTTTGCCACCATCAATGATAATCAATTGCGGAAGCGATTCCTTTTCATTCATTAACCGGCCGTATCGTCTCGTTACTACTTCTTTCATCGTCGCAAAATCATTGATCCCCTTCACCGTCTTAACATTGAAATGACGGTAATCTTTTTTGTAGGGCATGCCATTTCTAAAACACACCATCGCCGATACAGGGTAACTGCCCTGGAAATTCGAATTGTCAAAGCATTCAATGTGAATCGGTAATTCCGACAATTGTAAATCTTCCATCAGATCATCGAGCACTTTCATGTGTTCGCGTTCCGTTTTGGCATTCAGGTGCAAGACTTTTTTCTGTTCCAGTTCTTCGCGGTAATAGGCAACATTTTTTTGCGACAGTTCAAGCAATCGCTTTTTGTCTCCCGCTTTGGGCACGGTGATCGTGATACCTTCCTGCGGATATTCGATTGAAATGGGAACAATGATTTCGTTTGCTTCACTTCCGAAAGTATCCCGAAGCCTGTTGATCACAAACGCCAATACTTCTTCATCTGTTTCGCCAAGCTGCGTCTCCACCTGTGTGCTGTGCGTCTGAACAACGGTGCCGTGTTGCAGCATCAGGTAATTCACATAGGCTTTGTCAGCATCGCGCAGCATGGAAAATACATCGGCATCACTGATGTGTTTGTTTACAATGACCGACCTGGACCGGTAGTTTTCGAGGTGTTCAATTTTTTTGCGCAACAGTTCGGCCTTTTCGAACTCCATTCTTTCAGCGACTTCCTTCATTTCTTTCCTGAACTCCAGGATCACGGGACCAAGATTTCCTCTGAGTACGTTCTTAAGACGAGCCAATCCTTCCTGGTAGCTGTCCTGCGACTGCAGGCCCTCGCAGGGGCCCCGGCAATTACCGAGGTGATATTCAAGGCAGACCTTGAATTTCTTTTTTCGAATATTGTTTTCCGTTAAGTTCAGTTTGCATGTG
>DATHGW010000187.1:0-2091 GCA_035317445.1 Puia sp. | reverse complement strand
TACTGTTGTGGATGTTACCGGTAAGGTGATCATGCCCGGACTGGTTGATACGCATTCTCATCTTGGCGGTCCTGAGGGTGGAGACAGGTCCGCCGCATTGAATCCCGAAGTGAGGGTATTGGACGCAGTGGACCCGGCGAGCGATGGATTCCGCAAGGCACTTGCCGGGGGGCTGACGACCATCAACGTGATGCCGGGTTCCGGCCACCTGATGAGCGGACAGACCATCTATTTAAAAATGCGAGAGGGGAAAAAAATCGAGGACCTCTTGCAGGTAAACCAAAAAGGCGTTTATGGCGGCATGAAAATGGCCAATGGAACCAACCCCATGCATGGAACGCCAGGGTTTCCGGGCACGCGGGCCAAATCGGCCGCAATGGCCAGGGAATTATTTGTAAAGGCACAAGCCTACCGGGATAAAATTGACAAAGCGCATGGTGATTCCAGCAAATTACCGGAGCGGGATCTGGCGATGGAAGCATTGGTTGAAGTGTTGCAGGGAAAACGCATCGTTCATTTTCATACCCATAAAATGAACGATATCCTCACGGCCATCCGGCTGTCCAAAGAATTTGGTTTCCGTGTCGTATTGCATCATGTGTCTGAAGGATGGAAAGTGGCCGACGAGATAGCCAAGGCGAATATTCCCTGCTCCATCATCAATATCGATGCGCCTGGCGGAAAGCTGGAAGCAATGAATATGACATTGCGCAATGGTGCAGATTTAGAAAAAGCCGGAGTTTTGGTGGCCTTTCATACCGATGATGGCATCACGGATTCAAGGTTCCTGCTTCGCTCGGCTGCGCTGAGCATGCGCGAAGGCATGAGCAGGCAGAAAGCCTTGGAAGGGTTAACCATCAGCGGAGCCAGGATGCTTGACCTTGACAAAACTGTCGGCTCACTTGAACGAGGCAAGGATGCGGATTTTATCATATTGAACGGCGATCCCTTTAGTGTTTACACGCATGTTGAACAAACCTGGGTTGAGGGAATTAAACGTTTCGACTACGCACTCCCTGCAGACAAGGCCTTTGCTGTCGGAGGATATCGGGTGTACTCTCCCGATAGAACGGAATTTCATCAGCATGATGGGGAGGAGGAAGAAGGGAATTAGAAATAAGAAATTAGAAATAAGGAATAAGGAAGTGAATATGCAAATCCCGACAGTCCGGTGATTAAAAAAAATCGATCAAAATTTATATGAATAAAAATATATTTTTTTTTAGCATTGCGATTTTTCTGCTTATCGCGACAAATGCAAATGCGCAAATAGCCATCAAAGCAGAAACCATTTACACCGTAACAGCTGGCACCATTAAAAATGGTGTCATCCTGGTAAAAAATAAGCTCATTGAGCAGGTGGGTACCGATATTAAAATTCCTGCCGGTTACACCGTTTACGAAGCCAAAGCCGTAACGCCCGGACTGGTGGATGCACGGAGCGAAGTGGGATTGTCGGGTCCGTTGAACATTTCGGCCGACCAGGACCAGTTGGAGAAATCTGCTCCCATTCAACCCGACCTGAGGGCCTTCGATGCCTATAATCCGGATGATAAGCTTGTAGAATACCTGCGCAACAATGGCGTAACCACCATCCATACAGGTCATGGGATTGGCGCGCTGGTCAGTGGGCAAACCATGGTCGTGAAGACCAAACCCGGACTGATCGACCAAGTGACCCTTGTTCCTTTGTCGATGCTGGCCATGACCATCGGGCCTGCTGTGAAATCAAATTATACTTCTCCAGGTACGCAGGGAAAAGAAATCTCCCTATTGAGGGTAGAATTGTTGAAAACGCAGGAGTATACGAAGAAGCAACAATCAAAAGACACGTCTAAGCGCCCGCCAACAGATCTTAATATGGACATGCTCGCAAAACTATTGAGAAAAGAGGTGAGGGGATTGATCTCCGCCAACAGAGCCGTCGATATCATTTCGGCTATCCGCCTGTCAAAAGAGTTTGGATTCAAACTGGTACTGGAAGGTGTTGTGGAGGCATACCGGGTCGTAGATGAGATCAAATCGTCGGGTGCCGAAGTGATTGTGCATGCCACGATGGTTGGGCAGGATGCTGAGACGGTTAATATTACG
>DATHGW010000186.1:0-2259 GCA_035317445.1 Puia sp. | reverse complement strand
ATAAAGTGTGTAACGGCAAGATTATCGATAAGAAGATTTCCACCAAGAAACTGGCTATTTATGCCTTAAAAGATGGCGGTACGAAAGAACAGGAGATTGAGCCTGAGCGGCAGACCAGGCAAGCACTGACGGATGACCAGATCATAGAGCTTGAGCGCATAGGCAGAAAGATCGAAGAACATTTCGGCCGCCCCCAGGATATCGAATGGTGCTTGGTTGAGGATACATTTTATATTGTCCAGAGCAGGCCAATCACTACTTTATACCCGATTCCGATGGCGAATGATCAGGAAAATCACATTTACGTATCTGTCGGTCATCAACAAATGATGACCGACGCGATGAAACCATTGGGATTGTCTTTTTGGCTGTTAACAACCCAGGCACTCATGCGTACTGCTGGTGGAAGGTTGTTTGTGGATGTTACCAATATGCTGGCTTCGCCTGTCGGTAGAAAAACAATAATAGATGTTCTGGGAAAATCCGATCCGCTCATAAACGACGCACTTACAACCATCATAGAACGGCGAGATTTTATAAAATCGTTACCATCGGCCTCCGCCCGAGGCGAATTGCCGACGGCGCTGCCGGATGATCAAAAAGAATCAGGTCACGGTAAAAGCGATAAAGCTGTGTCGCCCCGAAATTATCAACCGCTAAACGATTACGACCCAACAATCGTTTCTGATTTGATCAGGAATAGGCAAACATCGATTGAAGCATTAAAACAAAACATCCAAACGAAATCAGGATCGGATCTGTTTGATTTTATCCTGGAAGATATCCAGCAATTAAAGAAGACCTTATCTGACCCGCAAAGTTTTGGTGTAATTATGACTGGTATGAATGCTTCATTATGGATCAATGAAAAAATGAACGAATGGCTAGGTGAGAAAAATGCAGCAGACACGCTTTCTCAATCTGCGCCAAACAATGTTACTTCGCAAATGGGCCTGGACTTATTGCGTGTTGCTGATGTGATTCGTCCTTATCCGCGCGTCATTGAATATTTGCAACAGGTAAAAGATGATAACTTTTTAGACGAACTGGGTAAGCTTAATGGTGGCAAAGAAACCCAGGACGCTATCAATGCTTATCTTAACAAATACGGAATGCGATGTGCCGGAGAAATCGATATTACGAAAACCCGTTGGAGTGAAAAACCAAGTACACTTGTCCCCATCATTCTCAATAACATCAAAAACTTTGAACCTAATGCAGGCAATCGAAGATTTGAGCAAGGGCGGCAGGAAGCTTTGAAAAAAGAACAGGAGTTATTAGATCGATTGAATCAACTACCGGATGGTGAACAAAAAGCCAAAGAAACAAAACGAATGATCGACCTGGTCCGGAATCTTTCCGGTTATCGTGAATATCCAAAATACAGCATGGTTAGTCGCTACTTCGTTTATAAGCAGGCTTTACTGAAGGAAGCGGAACAACTCGTACAGGCCAACGTTATTCATGAAAAAGAAGATATTTACTATCTCAGTTTTGAAGAGCTTCACGAAGTCGTGCGCACAAATAAACCGGATTACGAGATCATCAACAAACGAAAAGACGAGTACAAATTATATGAAAAACTAACTCCTCCACGTGTTATTACATCTGATGGTGAAATCATTACAGGTAAGTACAAACAGGAAAATCTCCCGGCCGAAGCTATTGCAGGTCTGGCTGTTTCTTCCGGAGTTATAGTGGGACGGGCACGTGTTATCTTAAACATGGAAGATGCCGATCTGGAAGATGGAGATATATTAGTTACCGCCTTTACTGACCCTAGCTGGACACCATTATTTGTATCTATAAAAGGCCTGGTCACCGAAGTTGGTGGGCTGATGACCCATGGAGCAGTTATCGCACGGGAATATGGCTTACCAGCAGTTGTCGGAGTAGAAAATGCTACCAAGCTGATAAAAGATGGGCAACGAATTCGTGTGCATGGAACAGAAGGGTATGTAGAAATCCTATAAACACTGTCATTAAAAATCCGCTGAAATGCTGGTGGACTTCCACTCTTCGAGTTCCGCGGTCATTGCTGCCAATTTTGCCGATGCACGGTTATATGCGTCCCGTCCCAAATACAGGTGAATTGGAGGGTGCTCCTTCTCAGCAAGTTTGATTAGTATTTCTGAAGCCTTTTCTGGGTCACCCGGCTGCTGGCCATTATTTGCCAAATAGCGCTCCTGCGTGTCCTTGACAGCCTGGTAGCCATCAAGCTTACTCTCGGTGTAAGCCAGCGAGTTTTTACTCAAAAAG
>DATHGW010000185.1:0-4540 GCA_035317445.1 Puia sp. | reverse complement strand
GCAAAACCAACGAGCAGTGAAAAGAGGGCGAGCACCAGCAGGCTTTGCTCAACACCGAACCGCCAGATCGATAAAGACTTCCCGGAAAGTTCATTGAAAGCGGGAAGCGCAAAATTTACCAGCAATGTTCCGATGACGGCGGCGATAAAAGTGAACAATACTGACTCTGCGAGGAACATCACTACGAGTTGGCTTGCACCGGAACCGATCACTTTACGTACACCTATTTCTTTGGTCCGGACAGAAGACCTGGCTGTCGAGAGGTTCATGTAATTAATAGAGGCGATAACAAGAATCAATATGGCGACCAGTGAAAAAATATACACGTTCCTGATGTTCCCGTTAGGACTAAATTCATAGTCCAGGTCCGAATGCAAATGAATTGCTGTTAAGGGTTGCAATTGCATGCTGTAGCTTATTTTCTCCCCGTCTTTTTTAAGGTACTTATCGTAAAATGAACCCAGCCGGGACTGTAATTTTTGAAAGTCTTCTCCCTTGCGAAGCATCACGTAGGTATATACGTTAAAGGCATGCCAGTTGCCTGTATAGTTGGCAGGCACGGACCGTAACGCGCTAAACTGTAGATGCGAATTTGCAGGAACATCGTCGATCACCGCCGTGACGAGATTGGGCGAGCGATTGTCCATCATGATTGTTTTGTTCATGGCATCTTCTGCACTCCCAAACAATTTGACAGCAAGACTGCTGGTCAATATAATCGATTCTGGTTTGGCCAGCGCGGTGCTCGCGTCCCCAAACAGAAAATGATAACTAAACATGGACAACATGGAGTTATCTGTGAATAGGATATCATCCGCCTTGATCTGTTTGTCTCCGGCAATTAATAGACCTCCGCCTTCAATATCAATACGGGCAAACTGCTCTATTTCGGGGTAATCATTTTTTAAGGCTGGCCCAAAGGGCAGGGCCGTTGGGGCCAATCTAAAATGACCGCCTTCCCAGTTCGCTGTATGAACCACCCTGAAAATCCGGTCTGCATTTGCATTGAACCGGTCGTAGCTCAGTTCATCGGCGACATAAAGGGTGATCATCCAAAACGCCGCAAGGCCGAGTGCAAGACCAGCAATATTGATCATAGAAAACGCCTTATGTTTTCTCAGGTTGCGAATGGCTGTTGTGAAATAGTTTTTAATCATGGTAGTAGTTGTTCATTTGGGGTTGCCAACCCAATGCCAGAATGCTATATCATTAATAATCAAGCTATATCTGTCAGTTTCGCTTTTGCTCTTGTACGGTTATAGATCACATGCGTCCGTTTTTGGTCAATATTCCATCAGTTTTTGTACGAACTCATCTAGCCTGGCATTGGCCAGGAAATTCTTTTCGAGTTCCAGGTTAAATGGAATCGGGGTATCTAAGGAAGCACAGCGCATGACCGGCGCATCGAGGAGTTCAAAACAGTGTTCACCGATCCAGGCACTGATTTCTCCGCCCACCCCGCCGGTGAGGCTGTCTTCATGAAGGACCAGCACCTTACCGGTATGGCTAACCGAAGAGCGGATGGCAGCATAGTCCAATGGCAGGAGCGTCCTCAGGTCAAGGATATCGAATGTAATGTCCGGATGTGAATCAACATAAGTGTTTGCCCAATGAACCCCGGCACCATACGTGATGATGGAAATATTTTCTCCCTGGCGCACCTGTCGCGCCTTGCCGATCTCAATCTCGAAATATTCTTCAGGAACATATCCACTGATGCTCCTGTACAACAGCTTGTGTTCAAAATAAAGCACCGGGTTTGGATCGTTGATGGCAGCAATGAGCAGTCCCTTTGCGTCCATAGGCGTGGACGGATAAACAACTTTTAGTCCGGGTGTATGCACAAACCAGGCTTCATTGCTTTGTGAATGAAAAGGCCCTGCGCCCACCCCCGCGCCGGTTGGCATGCGGATCACCACATCGGCCTGCTGGCCCCAGCGGTAATGGATCTTGGCGAGATTATTTATGATCTGGTTAAACCCGACAGTTACAAAATCGGCGAACTGCATTTCCATGACCGATTTAAATCCTTCCAGGCTCAATCCCAGCGCGGTTCCCACGATAGCGCTCTCGCAGAGGGGCGTATTCCTCACCCGCTCTTTTCCAAATTCACCAAGTAATCCTTCTGTAATTTTAAATGCACCACCGTACTCCGCAATGTCTTGTCCCATCAGGACTAGGTTAGGATGTGCTTGCATACTTTGCTGCAGACCTTCTTTGATGCCATCAATAAATCTTTTTTCACGAACTGGTGCAGCTGAGTCAGCCTGCCCATCTTCCATCTTCATTATCCATGCACCCTGTGTTGGAGCGAATAAATCCCGCAACTCTTCGGCTGTGTCGGGAACAATGGGTTCTTCAGTGGTCTTCAATTCTTCTTCGATGAACTGTTTTATCTCCTGCCGGATCTCATTTACAGAATCGGCATTTAATACACCCACTTGCAGCAGGTACATTTCATAATTAGACACGGGATCCTTCCTGCTCCATTCTTCCATTAATTCCTTTGGAACATATTTTGTGCCGCTAGCTTCTTCATGGCCGCGCATGCGAAAGGTCATGAATTCTACGAGGTAGGGCTTTTGATTTGCAATACAATATTGCCTGATCCCTTTAATCGTATCATATACAGCGAGCACATTATTGCCATCAATGTTGACTCCCTCAATGCCATAACCCTTTGCTTTATCTACAAGAAATTCGCAACGGTATTGCTCGTTCACGGGCGTACTCAATCCATATCCGTTGTTTTCAATCAGGAAAATGGCGGGCAGGTCCCAGACCGCCGCGACGTTGAGCGCTTCATGAAAATCTCCTTCACTGGTGCCACCCTCGCCAGTGAATGCCAGCGAAACTTTGCTTTCTTTTTTGAGTTTATAAGCGAGGGCGACACCATCGGCTATGGCGAGCTGGGGACCCAAATGCGATATCATACCACAGACATGATGTGCTTTTGAACCAAAATGAAAACTTCTTTCCCTTCCCTTACTATATCCGTGTTTATTTCCCTGCCATTGAAGAAATAACGTACGAAGGGACATTTTGCGTGAGGTAAAAACGCCCAAATTGCGGTGCAGGGGCATGATCCATTCGTCGTCGTGCAAGGCTAGCGTTGCTCCAACGGCTATCGCTTCCTGGCCGATCCCGCTGAACCATTTGCTAATTTTTCCCTGTCTGAGCAGAACCAGCATTTTTTCCTCGATCAGCCTTGGGAGTAAGATGCACCTGTAGATATGAATGAGCTGTTCATCTGATAGGTCTTTGCGGTCAAATTGCATGGTACAAATTTCAAATTTTCGTTCTGAAATTAATCTTCCTTCCGCTTTTCTTTATAGAGGAGGGAAGTGAGAATAGACAGCAGCAGGCTGAACAGGAGTGCCCACCAAAATCCATCCACTTTAAATCCATCCACAAACCTGGCGGCCAGCAAAATGATGAGGGCATTAATGACAAACAGAAACAGACCTAACGTAACGATGGTAATAGGAAAGGTAAGAATGATGAGGATGGGTTTGATAAACGCATTTAAAATGGCTAGTACGATAGCCAGGACCAGGGCGGTAGTAAACTTATCGATGTGCACGCCACTCCCTAAAATATAGGATAGGCCAAAGGCTACGATCGCGGTGACAAGTATGCGAACAATAAAATTCATATAAAAAATTGTTCGAAAAGGTATGAACTTTTGGCGACTTAGAAGACCACCAATTCATAGAAATCGTTTGGTTGCAGGTATTTATTGGCAAGATCCTGCAGGTCCCGCGGCGTAATGGTTCTGATAATATTCATGCCCTTGTAGAAATAATTTTCATCCAGGTTATTAAGCAGGATATTTTTCCATCTTCCTAATACCTGGAAGGGTCCATCAAGGTCGCCAAGAATGGTGCCTATCATAGCATTCCTGGTCGTTTGCAATTCCTCATTGTCGACGGGTTTTTCCCTGAGCAACTGCATTTCTTTATACACCTCTTCGATCGTCGCCTGCGTAACTTCCTTTCCGGCCTCAGTGCTAACCATCCAGGCGCTTTCCTGCATTTGATTCAACAGGTAGCTGTAAATGCCATAAGTATATCCCTTGTCTTCCCGGATATTGGCCATAAGTCGTGATCCAAAAAATCCTCCGAAAATATTGTTCAATACCTGCACCTTTTGAAAATCAGGATGGTGTCTGTTGGGGAAATTCCTGGCAATGCGGATCGCTCCCTGTATTCCGTTGGGATCATTGGTCACTGAATATTTTTTTGTCTGCACAGGCGCAACCGGGTGCTTGCTCCAATCATATACCGGGGTCAATGGCTTAAGGGGAAGGCTACCGAAACTGGTTTCCAGTTGGTTCATGATATCTGCCGGCCATCTCCCCGCAACAAAAATTGCGCAACGGCCGTGCTGGTAATATTGCTTATAAAATTGTTTTAGCTCATCCTGTTGCAGCGCAGCATAGTCTTCTTTGGAGCTGTATTTTCCATACGGATGACGTTCACCAAACAGGTAGGCGTCGATCAGGCGCCCGGCAACAAAATCGTTTTTCATCAGGCTGACC
>DATHGW010000184.1:0-8635 GCA_035317445.1 Puia sp. | reverse complement strand
TTGATAGAATAGGATTGTCCCGGAACCACGTTATCAATAACTATTTTTTCAACATTGTCCAGCACATTGTCGCCATTGAATGCGGCTGCTGAAGGAATGGCCGGATTCAAAACCCAGGGCTGCCGGGTACTATCGGGACCGACTATACGCAGATCAAGGTCGTTCACCAGTTTGCGTGCAGGATTATTCAGGAGCGTTCCGGTATTCACTGTGGCGGCGGGGTCGGTCCAGGAAAGCGTTGCGACAAGGGATCCTTTACCCGATGCTACAACGGGAAGTGTGAATGAATTTCCATTGAGCAGATTATTTTCGCTGATCAGTTGATCTGTGTTATTTGAAGTGATCACGGCCGCCGCCTTTTGTGTATTCATCAAACCCCATCCGAACTGGTAATCCGGGCCGGGAGCCGGACCGGTTTCGTCGGCCGTATGAATGATCAGTCCTTTCAATGTGGCTGAGCGCATGAATGCACCTGCATGAATTTTGGAATAATATTCCTGCAATAAAATGGCAGAACCGGCTGCAGCAGGAGACGACATGGAAGTACCGCTGAAGATGGCATAGGCATTGTTTGACGTCGCGATAGCAGAAAGTACATCCACCCCATCCGTCACGACATCCGGTTTTATCCTTCCGTCATCCGTCGGCCCCCAGCTGCTGAAGGTTGAAAGGGTGACATCCGAGGATTGAGTGTAGCCGCCCGGAACGGAATTCGCCGCGCCTACCGTCAAAATATTTTTAGCTGTTCCATAGGTCGGCATAATGTCATAGCCGTTATTGCTGCTGATGCCGGCGGGTCTGTTGCCTGAGCTGACCATGGTGCCGCCGGTATTGAAGCGCCAATAAGGCTGTCCAACCGCAGGGCCATTAATATCACGGTTATTCCCTGCCGATTTCACAATCAGGTAGAAAGGTGCATTATATGCAATAGAATCCCAGACCTGGGCTTCTACAGAATAATAGCCAAATTTATAATCCGCCGTATCGCCTGAATTGCCCCAGAATTCCCAACGCGACTGGTCGTTATTATAATTCCATCCGGAGATGGTACCATAAGAGTGATTGGAAACAAGAATATTGGGGCTTTCTGCAGACATTTCAGAGAGGTGGTTGTTAAAATCATATGCCAGGATCTGTTGCAGGCCAAACGCCATCCCTTTTGCCGCAGGATTTACTCCCGAAGCCATCATGATGCCGGCAACATGGGTGGAATGGTCGCTGACCCCGGTGGGATGATCTTTTTGCAGCACCCTGTTGATCAGCTCCTGGTGCGTTGATTTCAGGCTGTCCTCATCCCAAATCGCCAATTTCCCTTTCATATTGGCAGAAGACCCACTGAGGTTGAGGCCGGTGCTCCCGCCGGGCCAGAGCTGGTCGGTCCTGATACTGGCTGCTGAACCCAGGTCATTGGTTCCAACATAAAGAGGATATCCGTGGGGATCAACACCAGTCAGGATTGCCCTTTGTCCGGTCTTATTCCTGATGCTGAGCGGCCATCCTTTCTGTCTCGAAAGCGTAAGTAGTTTTCGCAGCTCCGTTTTTTCCTGCAAGCTGATTTCTGCGCTTGCCTTTTGCAGTGCTGCCCTATTGGTGATGAGCTGGGCTTGGGACCGGATGCCGGCAAAAACAATTAAAAAGACTACATAGGGTACAAATTTGATTTTCGTCATACGCTTCATTAATATATTAAATAGCCTTTAAAATTACAGTTTTTTCTATTTCAGATTCCTTTTTGTAATAACTTACCCCGAAGATAAACAACAGGATCTCATGCCTAAAAATCAGTGCCTGGGCGTTTTTATGGCCGTCATCCCTTTAATAACCGTTTCATCCAATGAACAAGGCGCCAAAGGCCAGGGTATTGAAGGATATGTTTACAGGATTTCGGGTAACCAAATGCCCTCTCCGGACATCAAGCCCTCCCCATTAAAAGGGGTCAGGACAACACTTTACGTGTATGGTCTTACTAACTTATCCCAGGTGATTAAACATGACCAGGGGCCGTTTTACGAATCTGTTCAAACCAAACTGATAAGAAAAGTGGAAACAGATTCAACCGGCTATTTTAATGTTCAACTCCCTGTCGGACGATACTCCCTCTTTGCCAAAAAAGGTACGCTCTTTTTTGCAAATTGGTTTGATGGAAACAACAATATCGCGCCGGTTGAAGTAGTTGCCAAAAAGATCACCAAAGTAGTGTTCAAAATTGACTATGATGCCGCCTACTAGATCATGTCCGCTCTTTCTGTAACAATACTTGTTTTTGCTTTTCCCGGTTGCTTTTTACCCGTTTTTTCGGCGGTCGAATCCGTATATTTGCAGCGGCGATGATCAATGAGGTTTTATCCGGTTTGTATGCGAATGCTCCCCGCCTTTTTCAATTGGCGGACAGGCTAACCCTGTCCCAACCTCAAAAAATCCACTTAAAAAACCTCCAGGGTGGCTCAGCTGCCTTCGTTATCAGTTCCATTTTTGAAAACAGGATGACTTCTGGCTTAAATCATGTGGTTGTTTGCGAAGATGCAGAATCAGCGGCTTACCTGCACAATACCATTGAAAGCCTGACCAGGGGACTGGATGTCTTTTATTTTCCTTCCTCCTTTAAAAACAAGAAAAATTACCGGCTGCTCAACAGCAGCCATGTGGTGCTGCGCACGGAAGCGCTGACAAGGTGGAGTTTGGGAGGCAATAAAAAATTAGTCATCACCTATCCGGAAGCGTTATTCGAAAAAGTGGTCCTGCCAGAGACCTTATCTGGAAACATCATCTTTATCAAAGCAGGCGATGAGCTACAGATTGATGGACTGATGGAAAAGCTGGTAGGATATGGTTTTGAAAGGACGGATTTTGTGTATGAGCCCGGTCAATTCGCGCTTCGGGGGGGCATCCTGGATATTTATTCTTTTGGAAATGAAAAACCTTACCGGGTCGAATTGTTTGGCAATGATGTGGACTCTATCCGCATCTTTGATCCGGAAACGCAATTGAGCGAAAGGAAATTGCTGCAGGTGAGCATCATCCCGAACATTGAAACGCAGTTTACCGGAAAGGAAAAGATCTCGTTCTTCGATTTCATTCCGGCGAATACCGTCGTTTGGATCCAGGACTGGGATTATACCCTGGGAAAATTAAATGAACAGGAGGAAGACCTGCACTCGTTTTTGGAGCTGGGTAAAACCGGTCCTGCTTACCGCGACGAAGAAGATTCATCCGGCAAAAAAGAGGTGGATATGTCGGATTTTATTAGCGCCGATCTGCTGGAAGCCAGCCTGGAAGGCCGCCACCTGATTGAGTTTGGCCCAAAGCCAACGCAACCCCATGCGGTTTTCGAAATCGAATTTCATACCCAGGCGCAACCAGCTTTTAACAGGCAGTTTGAATTGCTCATCAAGGATTTAAAAGCCTGGGAAGCCAAGCAATATGAAATATTTCTTTTCGCCGAGAACCCACTGCAGCTGGAACGGCTGCACACGATTTTTACAGACCTAAAATCGGATATCCATTTTACACCGGTTGCGACGTCTATTCATGAAGGATTTATTGACTCCGATCTGAAAATTGTTTGTTATACCGATCACCAGATATTCCAGCGTTATCACAAGTACAAGGTCAGACAGGCATACAACAAGAACAAGGCGCTTACTTTGCGCAGTTTAAGGGAAATGCAACCCGGTGACTATGTAACCCATATCGATCATGGGATTGGCAGGTATAGAGGTCTGCAAAAAATTGAGGTAAATGGCCGGTTGCAGGAGGCTGTCCGGATCATCTACCGTGACAACGACATTCTTTATGTCAACATCAACTCGCTTCATAAAATTTCCAAATACACCGGGAAAGACGGGAGCATTCCGAAGGTCAGTAAGCTGGGTAGTGACACCTGGCAGAAATTAAAAGAGAAAACAAAGACCAAGGTCAAGGAAATTGCTTTTGACCTGATCCAATTGTATGCTGAGCGAAAAGCCCGGCATGGCTTTGCTCATTCGCCCGACAACTACCTGCAAACAGAACTGGAAGCTTCTTTTATTTACGAAGATACACCTGACCAAAGCCGGGCCACGGTGGATGTTAAGAAGGATATGCAATCGCCTTCCCCGATGGACAGACTCGTTTGCGGGGACGTGGGTTTCGGCAAAACCGAGATCGGGATCAGGGCTGCATTCAAAACCTGCTGCGATGGAAAACAGGCTGCCGTGCTGGTTCCGACAACGATCCTGGCTTTTCAGCATTATAAGACTTTTGGCGACCGGCTTAAAGATTTTCCGGTAACGGTGGACTATATCAACCGGTTTAAATCTTCTAAAGAAAAAAAAGAAACCCTTAAGAAACTGGAAGAGGGTAAGATCGATATTATAATCGGCACACATGCGCTCCTGGGTAAGGACGTGAAATACAAAGACCTTGGCCTGCTGATCATTGATGAAGAACAGAAATTTGGCGTCGGGCATAAAGAAAAGATCAAGACCATCCGGACCAATGTGGATTGCCTCACACTAACGGCAACGCCCATTCCAAGAACGCTCCAGTTCAGCCTGATGGGCGCCAGGGACCTGAGCATCATCAATACGCCGCCACCAAACCGCCAACCCATCCAGACCGAGGTACATGGATATAATGAAGACCTCATCCGGGATGCCATATACTATGAAACGGAGCGGGGAGGCCAGGTGTTCTTTATTTACAACCGGGTACAGGGCCTGACAGAGATGGCGGCGATCATCCAGGGCCTTTGCCCGGATCTCAATATCGGTTATGCACATGGGCAGATGGAAGGTCATGAACTCGAAAAGCATATCCTGGACTTCATTGAAAAAAAGTACGATGTGCTGGTATGCACAAACATTGTGGAGAGCGGGGTAGACATTCCCAATGTCAACACCATCATTGTCAACAACGCGCATCATTTTGGATTGAGCGATCTGCACCAGCTGCGGGGCAGGGTGGGCAGAAGCAATAAAAAGGCCTTTTGCTATCTTTTTGCACCTTCGCTGGTTACCCTGCCTGCTGATTCGCGGAAACGCCTGCAGATCCTGGAACAACACAGCGACCTGGGCAGCGGTTTCCAGATTGCCATGCGTGACCTGGATATACGCGGTGCCGGTAACATGCTCGGCGGAGAACAAAGTGGGTTTATGGCTGAAATTGGTTTTGAGATGTACCAGAAAATATTGGATGAAGCCATAAAGGAATTGAAAAGAACGGAGTTCAAAGACCTGTTCAAAGAAGAGATTTCAAAACAGGAAGATTATGTGCAGGATTGCACCATCGATACAGACCTGGAAATACTTATCCCCGACAGTTATGTGGAGAGTATTACTGAACGCTTGTCATTATACACCCGGCTCGACAGCTGCGAAAACGAAGCGGAGTTGCAGCATTTTCAGGATGAATTGATTGACCGGTTCGGTCCCATTCCAAAACAGGTGGAAGATCTGTTTGATACCGTGCGCATCAGAAAATTGGCTGTAGCACTGGGTTTTGAGCGATTGATCCTGAAAGAGGAATCATTGAGGTGTTATTTCATCAACCGTCCCGATTCGCCCTATTTCGAATCACCCGTTTTCAATAATATTCTTTCCTATATTCAAAAGCAGACCAATAAGGCAAAACTAAAACAGGCGGGTAAACTGTTCCTGTTGGTGGTTGAGGATGTGGAGTCGATGCAGCAGTTGCTTGCATTTCTGGAGCGAATGAGTCACGCAGTGCTTGGTGCTGGTGTTGAGTTGATAAAAGTTGATAAGTTGATTGGTTGATAAGTTGTTCTACTAACCCCAACCTATCAACCAGTCAAATTATCAACCAATCAACTTCTTCTCCATAATAAAATGCGGAATAGTTATTTCAAGGAATTCATTGCCGGTCGTACGGTAACCTAATTTCTCGTAAAAGCCGATGGCTGTTTTGCGGGCATGCATAACGAGGGTCTTATATCCGAGGTCCCGGGCAATATTTTCCGCAAAGACCATCAGTGCCCTTCCGATGCCCTTACCCTGCAGGTTGTTGGGTACGGCCATTTGTCGCAACCGTACCGTTTCGGTATCCATTTTTGTAAGCAGGCAGCAGCCCAGTATTCTGTCATCTTCAAAAGCCCCGATCAATACATCATCTTTTTCTTTTTCCAGCTCCTCGGGTTCAAAATGGAGACCAAGCGGTTTTCGGAGCATATCTGTACGCAAACGTATCATTTGTTGATAATCCGGAGAACCGTGATCTATAAGCTTAAGTGCCATGCTGTATGAGGGATTTTTAAATGAGCCTGTCCCGAAGTTATTTAAATATTACAAATTCTGGATGCAATTGTCGGTATATTTGGCGGGGGGGTCGCATAATAGTACAAAGCATCAAGACTACCAAATGTGCGCTAAAAAATTAAAAATATCTTGTGTGCTGTGTTTAAATCAAAAATTATATTTTTGCAGCCGTAACTAAACTTTACAAAAATGTCAGACATCGCTACAAAGGTCAAAAAAATCATAGTTGATAAATTGGGTGTGGAGGAGGCGGAAGTCACCAACGAAGCTTCATTTACCAACGATTTGGGTGCTGATTCACTGGATACAGTGGAACTGATTATGGAATTTGAAAAAGAATTCAATATTTCCATCCCCGACGAACAGGCCGAAACCATCACTACTGTAGGCCAGGCAATTGCATACCTGGAAGAACATGCGAAATAAGTGAACTCCTGCTTTGTGCGATGAATTCGTTCGATCCGCTTTTCGAAAGCCAAGGCTTAGAAAGCGGATTTATCACTTAACAAATTTTCCGGGCCAGTCCATATGGAATTGAAAAGAGTCGTTGTTACTGGGATCGGTGCGTTAACGCCGGTGGGCAATAATTTAGATGATTATTGGAATGGATTGCTGAATGGAGTCCCTGGCGCAGATTTCATTACGTTATTCAATGCGACGAAGTTCAAGACAAGGTTTGCCTGTGAGTTAAAAAATTTCGATCCGCTCCAGTTTCTGGACCGGAAAGAATCCAGGAAACTCGATCGTTTTGCCCAGACGGCCGTAGTCGCCAGTGACCAGGCTGTCGCGGATGCAGGCATTTCAAAAGATATTGTGAATCCCGACAGAACCGGTGTCGTCTTTGCAAGTGGCATCGGCGGACTGATCACCTTTCAGGAAGAAGTGATCAATTTCGCCAAAGGCGATGGAACACCCCGGTATAATCCTTTCTTCATACCGAAAATGATCCTCGATATCGCAGCGGGTCATATCTCCATGCGACACGGTTTTCGCGGACCTAATTTTGCTGTCGTCAGTGCCTGCGCCTCTTCCACCAATGCCATTATGGAAGCTTTTAATCTAATTCGGTTAGGCATGGCTGATATTATCCTGAGCGGCGGATCAGAAAGTGTGATCAGTGAAGCAGGCGTTGGCGGATTCAACGCGATGAAGGCCCTGAGCGAAAGAAACGAAGAGCCCAAAACGGCAAGCCGTCCGTATGATCAGGGTCGCGATGGGTTTGTAATGGGTGAGGGTGCGGGTGTGGTAATTTTGGAAGAACTGGAACATGCCCTCAACAGAGGCGCTAAAATTTATTGCGAGATTGCAGGTTGCGGTGCCACCGCAGATGCGTATCATATTACTGCTCCTCATCCCGAAGGGCTTGGCGCTAAAAATGTGATGAATGCAGCTTTGAGAGATGCCGGAATGAAAGCCGGCGATATCGACTACATCAACACGCATGGAACCTCCACGCCACTGGGCGACGTCTCGGAGATCAGGGCGATCATGGATGTTTTTGGGGAAGATGCCTTCAAATTGAATATTAGTTCCACCAAATCCATGACGGGCCATTGCCTGGGTGCCGCAGGTGTGGTGGAAGCCATCGCCTGTATCATGAGCGTGGTTCATGACATCGTACCGCCCACCATTAACCATTTTACTGACGATCCCGAACTCGATAGCCGCCTCGATTTTACTTTTTGGAAGCCCCGCAAAAGAACCGTGCGCGCCGCCCTGAGCAATACGTTCGGCTTCGGAGGACATAATGCTTGTGTTATTGTTAAGAAATACAAATAACCAATGGCCGTAAGAATTTTTCAAAGCATATTGTATTAATTTTTTGCCAGAACAAAAAAAATTGTAGATTGTCAGTGTGGGAATCTTTGATCGCATTATAAAACCCGATTCTTCCGTTGCTTCTTTCAAAAAACAGTTGCGTAATGTGTTGGGATTCGCACCTGGAAAGGCCGTACTATACAGAACGGCATTGACTCACCGGTCAGTGAAAGAAGGATCGGATCAGAATAACGAAAGACTGGAATACCTGGGCGACGCTATCCTTAGTGCCATCATCGCCGATTTTCTTTTCAAAAAATACCCCTACAAAGAAGAAGGATTTTTAACGGAGATGCGAAGCAAGATGGTCAACAGGAACCAGTTGAACGACATCGCCATTAAAATGGGCATGAAAAAGATCAGCTATTTCAACAAATTTGACGCCTCCCTCAAGATGAGCCAGATCTTTGGAAATACCCTGGAAGCTGTGGTGGGCGCGATTTACCTCGACAAGGGATATGATAAAACCTGCCAATGGGTCATAGAACGACTGATTCAGCCCTATCTTTTCATGGATGACCTGGAAAACCTGGAGATCAATCACAAGAACAAATTATACGGATGGG
>DATHGW010000183.1:0-3582 GCA_035317445.1 Puia sp. | reverse complement strand
AGGGCAATGTTCAAATCATTTTATGGGCGACCAGGAAAAAAATGTAGCGCATTTTCTTGAACTGATCCGGAAATCACGGAGAGGTAAATTCAAGATCTATATCGGTATGAGTGCAGGGGTTGGCAAAACTTTCCGTATGCTCCAGGAGGCGCAAAGCCTTTTACGCAATGGGGTTGACATCAAGATAGGATATATTGAAACGCATGGTCGCAAAGAAACCCATACCCTTCTCGATGGCCTGCCGCTGGTGCCGCGCAGAAAATTATTTTATAAAGGAAAAGAGCTGGATGAACTTGATGTGCAAGCCATCCTCAACCTTCATCCGGAAGTGGTTGTCATAGACGAACTCGCGCATACCAATATTGAGGGAAGCAAAAATGAAAAACGGTGGCAGGATGTAATGGACATTCTCGATGCGGGCATCAACGTGATCAGCGCCATAAACATTCAGCACATCGAAAGCCTGCACGACGAAGTCAAAGCCATTACGGGCGTTGATGTAGCCGAGCGCGTGCCGGACAGCCTTTTAAAAGAAGCAGATGAAGTGGTCAATATTGACCTGACAGCAGATGAACTGGTGACCAGATTAAAGGAGGGCAAGATCTATACGCCAGATAAAATAGAAGTTTCGCTCAGAAATTTCTTTCAACCCGAAAAGATTCTCCAGCTCAGGGAACTCGCCCTGAAGGAAGTTGCATCACAAGTTGAAAGAAAAATAGAAACGGAATTGCCAAGGAACGCTCACCTGCGTCCCGAAAGATTTCTGGCCTGTATTAGCAGTAATCACGAAATCGCCACCAAAGTGATCCGGAAAACGGCCAGACTGGCTTCCTATTATCATTCAAAATGGTTTCTGTTGTACGTTCAAACGCCAAAAGAAGATGGCGATAAAATTGGCCTGGCAGCACAACGGCATCTGATCAATAATTTTAAACTGGCCACGGAACTGGGCGCCGAAGTCATCAGAACCAAAAACAGCAATATTGCCAAAGGCATCATAGAAACAGCGGAGCAAAAGGAAATTAGTACCATTTGTATCGGCAAACCACATCTGTCCCTGATCAATGTAATTTTGAGCACGGCCGTTTTCAACCAATTATTGAACAAACTGGCCGCGGCCGATATCGACGTAGTAATTCTTTCATAATATGGGCATGAGATTAAAAACGAAATTATCCATCGGGTTGATTTTTCTCTTCTCAGTCATCCTGGCATTCGGCATACTCGGCATTGTCAATATCAACAACCTTAGCAGGGATGCGGACCTGGTATTGAAAAATAACCATGAATCACTGGTCTATTGCAATAGTATGCTTAAGGCGCTGGAAAATATCAGGACCCAGAAGGACGCCATACAAGTTTTTGAAGATAACCTTAGCAAGCAGGAAGGCAATATTACAGAGATCGGAGAAAAAGAAGCCACGACAGAATTGCGAAGAAATTTCAGTGAATTGAAGGCCGATCCCAACGATCCCAGCAATTATCCGGAGATCCGTCAATCCATCATTCAGATCCAGGAATTGAATGAAATGGCCATTCTCCGCAAGAGTGCCGCCGTTCAAAAGACTGCAGAAAATGCAAAGCTATGGCTAACCATCATATTCACGATATTGACGCTGGCATCTTTTACATTTATATTCAATCTCCCGGGAGTGATCTCAAAGCCAATCAGCAGTCTCTCTGAAGGGATCACGGAAATCTCCCTGAGAAATTATAAAAAAAGAATTTACCTGAAACAAGAAGACGAATTTGGCGAGCTTGCCGACGCATTTAACAGGATGGCCGGGAAACTCGACGAATACGAAAGCAGCAATCTCGCCAAGGTCAAATTTGAAAAAAGCCGGATTGAAACAATCATCAACCAGATGCATGACGGCATTCTGGGACTTGACGATAAGAACAATATACTTTTCCTAAACGCTGTGGCGGAAAACTTACTCGGACTTAAAGAAAAAGAGATCAATGGTAAATATGCGCCCGACATCGCCCTGAAGAATGATCTCATGAGGACCCTGCTCACGGATGCGCCTGACAAAAAAGAGCTGAAAATTTATGCAGATCAAAAGGAAAGCTATTTTACAAAAGATATCCTGGAGGTAACCAACGAGAAACAGGTGATCGGTAAGGTGATCGTGTTAAAGAATATCACACCGTTTCACGAATTGAACGAAGCGAAAACCAATTTTATCGCCACCGTTTCACACGAGCTGAAGACTCCCATTTCCTCCATTAAAATGAGCGCCAGGCTCCTTGATGATGAACGGGTCGGGGCCTTAAGCAAAGAGCAAAAAGAATTGCTCGACAGCATTCTGGATGATGCAGACAGACTGCTGAAAATAACCGGCGAACTGTTGAATTTGGCACAGGTTGAAACCGGCAACATTCAATTGAAATTACAATCAACCCTTCCCAACGAAATCATTGACCAGGCTGTTCAAGCTGTTCAGTTCCAGGCCCAGCAAAAAAATATCAGCCTCGTCATTAACGTGGACAAATCGATCCCGATGATCTATGCCGATGCCGAAAAAAGTGCCTGGGTGCTGATTAACTTCCTGACCAATGCGATCAAGTTCACGGCTCAGGGTGATAAAATATCGGTATCCGTGACCACAAACGACGAAGATGTTGAATTTACCGTTACGGATCACGGCAAGGGAATCGAAGAAAAATACCTGATGAAAATTTTCGACCGGTATTACAAGGTTCCGGGCAGCATGGAACAATCTGGCACTGGCCTGGGTCTGGCCATTTCCAGGGAATTTATCGAAGCTCAAGGTGGCCGGATCTGGGTGAAAAGCAAGATGGGCGAAGGCAGCGAGTTTGGATTTAGCCTCAAGTTTTCCACTCCGCTCGCTGTTGCGGCGCCTGTGGCATAACCTGTCGCGCCCGGCCTTGTCATTTCGATCCGTCGCAGGCGGAGAGAAATCAGCCCTACGGCGGCTTGCATGCTCCGCAGATTCCTCCACTCCCGTCCCGCCTAAGGCAGGACGGGAGGTCGGATGACAAGCAAGCGGGCACAGCCCCATATTTGTTTGATTTTCCTGCCAAAAGTCGTAACTTACCCAAACGATTGTTTACTCAAACATTGCTGTATGAAAAAAGTGGCCGATATTTTCTTTCATAAGGGAAGAAAAATAACTTCTGTTCCTCCGGAACTCACCGTGTTGGAAGCTTTGAAGATCATGTCAGATCAGAATATCGGTTCGGTCATGGTCATGGAGGGCGAACGTTACCTGGGTCTCATGACCGAAAGAGACTACGCCCGTAAAGTCATCCTGAAAGGAAAATCCTCCACCGATACAAAGGTTTCGGAAATTATGTCCGAAGAACTCCCCCGGGTCAACCCGTCAGATACCATCGAATATTGTATGCAACTGATGTCGGATAGGAATATCCGTTACCTGCCTGTTTTCGAGAATGACCGGTTATGCGGTATTGTGTCCATCAATGACCTGGTTAAAGAGACCATCGTCACGCAGCAGGAAACTATTTCGCAATTGAAGGACTACCTGCATGCGAGTATGTAGGGAAAGATTTTACACCTCATCCGCCCAGGCCTTTCTGATGACCCGTAGCCAGTTG
>DATHGW010000182.1:0-3509 GCA_035317445.1 Puia sp. | reverse complement strand
CTCCTTCAAATCACCCGGAAGGAACCCGAGATTTTCTCCCGCTTCCACCGCAGGCCTGGTAAGAATGATTTTCTTGACCATTTTATTTTTTAATGCCCGAACGGCCAGGGCAACGGCGGTATATGTTTTACCGGTACCCGCAGGGCCAATCGCAAACACCACATCATTTTTGTCCGTACTCGCAACAAGCCGCTTCTGGTTTACCGTGCGCGCGCGCACGGTTTTCCCATTGGGCCCAAATACCAGGATGTCATTGGGATTCTTGTCGATGAAATGATCTACTGTCTCTGCATCATCACCTCCCAGGATCTGTTCAAAGTAATTGGCACTGACATGTCCGTTCCTTTCCAGGTATTGGACAAGCAGGTCAATTTTTTCCTTAGCAGATTCGATCTGTTCAGGAGACCCGCTCAGTTTGATCTGGGTGCCCCGCGACAGGATTTTTAGGAGAGGGAATTTCTTTTTCAGTATGTCCAGTTTGCCATTGTTAACTCCAAAGAATTCAATAGGGTTAACGGTCTCAAGGTTGATAATAGTTTCAGTCAAATTCGGTTCGTTTAAAATTCACAAATAGTTGTACCGATTAAAATTGCGCCGTTGCGTTGAGTCCGGTTCAAATATAATTCTTTGCCATTGGACTTATACAAAGTTACTTATTAACAGGCTGTGAATAAAGAAAAATGACCATTTTTGCAGTCGAATCGTAAAATATTTTTTGATCCCATACGTCAGACCATTTATGAAAGAAAAGACCGCACCGCCTCGTCCGGCAAAACCAAAAGGCCCCAGTGTATTCGGCCTGCTCAAGCCCTACAGAGGCATGGTGACGCTGCTCATTTTTTTTGCGCTGCTCAGCAATGGCATCAATCTGGCGCTGCCCAAAATCATTGCCAATGGAATAGATGCATACCCGGCTCACTATGTTCTGCGCACCGTGCTCGTTGAATTTTTATCTGCCGCGGTGATCATTTTCATCTTTACCTACCTGCAAAGCATTGTACAGACTTATGCATCTGAACGCGTAGCAAGGGACCTCCGCTCCCGGATTGCTTCTAAAATATCGGTTCAAAGCCATGCGTATGTTGAACAGGCCAATCCATCAAAATTGCTGACGAACCTTACGGCCGATGTGGACTCTATCAAAATGTTCGTGTCGCAGGCCATTGTTTCCATTGCTTCTTCACTGATCATTATCATTGGCGCAAGTATTCTTTTATTTACCATCAATTGGAGGCTTGCATTGGCCATTGTAGCCATCATCCCGATCATCGGGGGAACTTTTTTTTTCGTGCTCAAAAAAGTGCGCGCGATATTTATTAAGAGCAGAACAATCCTCGACCGGTTGAACAAAGTAATCAACGAGAGCATCATGGGTGCCGCATTGATTCGCGTGATCAACTCACAGCAGCTTGAATATGATAAATTTCTTTCTGCCAATACAGAAGCAAAAGACCTTGGGTTGAGCATCCTCCGGCTGTTTGCCGGGCTCATCCCTGTGATCGTATTCACCGCAAACATGGCCAGCCTCACCATCCTCGCTCTTGGCGGCCATTTTGTGATCAGCAACAGCATGACCTTGGGTGATTTTGCTGCGTTTAACAGCTACCTATCACTCCTGATATTCCCGATATTGGTCATCGGTTTTATGAGCAATGTGATTGCCCAGGCTTCAGCGAGTTACGAGCGCATCAACACCGTGTTGACAATGCCTGAGCAGCCGGACAGCGGCAGCGTCCAGGATGCTTTGCAAGGCAATATTGAGCTGAATCAGATATCGGTCCTGTACGGCCAAAAGGCTGCATTAAAAAATATAAGCTTCTCCGTCAGGGCAGGAACAAGGCTGGCTGTGATTGGCCCGACAGCTGCAGGCAAAACACAATTGCTTTATCTCCTGACCGGACTGATCAGGGCAAATGAAGGAACCCTTGAATTCGATGGCAGAAACATCGACAGTTATAAAAAAGAAACTTTTTATGATCATGTTGGTTTTGTTTTCCAGGACAGCATCATATTTAATATGAGCATCAGGGAGAATATTGCGTTCAGCGACAAGGTCACGGACGAACAGCTTGCAAAAGCCATTGCCACGGCGGAGTTAAAAGATTTTATCGATTCCCTGCCCGCTAAACTGGATACGATCGCCTCAGAGAGAGGAACAAGCCTTTCGGGCGGTCAAAAACAGCGCATCATGCTGGCAAGGGCCCTGGCCGTAAATCCGAAAATATTATTGCTCGATGATTTTACCGCGCGCGTGGACAACAATACCGAAACGAAGATCCTGAGGAATGTTCAACAAAATTATCCGGGTATCACGCTGATTTCTGTAACGCAAAAAATATCATCGATTGAACATTTTGACCAGGTTATTGTGCTGATGGAAGGCGAAATTGTGGCAACCGGAACACACCAGGAACTGATGGGATCGAGCCCGGAATACATACAAATTTATCATTCACAACAGAGCACCAGTAACTATGAATTACAACCTCAATGATATTTCAGCGCTGGAAGAAAAAAAATCCACGCTACGCGCATTAAGAAAATTACTGCAACTCATCAGCGAGGAGCGAAAGAATCTTTTGCTGGCATTGCTGGCGATCCTGTCCAATTCAGGACTCAACCTGCTGGGTCCTTTCATCATCGGATACACGATCGATACTTACATCGTACATAAAAATTATCATGGTGTATTGGTCTATTCCGGCATATTGCTCGCGATGTACATGGTCGCATTTGTTGCCAGCTACCTGCAGACGAGGTTGATGGGCGGGGTAGGACAAAGGATGTTGTTTAAACTGCGCAACACGATTTTCAATAAGCTCCAGGAATTGCCTGTCGCTTTTTTTAACCAAAATAAAGCCGGCGACCTTATTTCCAGAGTGAATAATGATACCGATAAAATAAATCAGTTCTTTTCTCAATCGTTAATGCAATTTATCGGAACGATCGCCACGATGACTGGCGCCGGTATTTTTTTACTTGTCATCAACATCAAATTAGGAATAGCGGCGTTATTGCCCGCAGTCGTAATTTTTATCTTTACAAAAGCGACCGCTGTATGGGTAAAGAAAAAAAATGCAATAAGCCTGAAAAGCACAGGAGGATTGAGCGCGGAGATCCAGGAGAGTCTGAATAATTTTAAAGTGATCATTGCCTTTAACCGGAGAGATTATTTCAGGAAAAGATTTGAAGAAGCCAACCAGGATAATTACGCGACGGCCGTGGGCGCCGGCATTGCCAACAATGTCTTTATTCCGGTATTTGGTTTCCTGGCCAGCATTGCGCAGTTGATCGTGCTGACCGTAGGCATTTACCTGATTTCGGTAGGACAATTTTCGATTGGCTTGCTGGTGAGTTATCTGTCTTATGCTACAAACTTTTACAACCCCTTGCGCCAGCTCGCTGCGTTGTGGACGAATTTTCAGGTCGCTATGGCTGGCTGGGACCGGATATCCTACATCCTCAACATGGAATCGAATCTTCCGGTTGTGTCGGCCAATGGTGCAAAA
>DATHGW010000181.1:0-9837 GCA_035317445.1 Puia sp. | reverse complement strand
CCTGTTGCGCATGAGGTTCCTGAAAGCCGTGATGAAATAGTTTCTAAACATGTCGATGGTAATTTAAGCCTGGGAAATCAGACTTCATGCAAAGCAGCGAAGAAAATGCCATTTTAATAACTTATTGGTAGTCATAAAATTAGAAGAATGATACATGCTGAGCTGTCCGGTTTTGATGCAAGCGCCTTCCGGAATCGGACAAGTGTGGCTCGTCCTGGAAAAACTATACCTGTGAAGACTTCCTCCCTTAACCGAAACAATGTAAATTAGAAAATACAATTGGCGTACATTCAAACAAATAACGATGAAAGCAGTAGTCATTGGACAAGGTTCCGGCGCAACAATGGAAACTATTATGTCTGTCTATCCCAGACATAAAATTATTGCAGATCAATTCATCCAAAGAGGTGACGTAATTGGCATTGGTCCATTTGCAGATAAGGGTGGAAATATGGCAATATTCAAAACCCGCGCGGCAGCAGAGCAATTTGTAAAAGAAGATCCTTTTATACTCGAAGGTCTCATAAAATCGTTTACCATACAGGACTGGAACGACAACCTGCTTCCCGGGTAGTCAATTGAACCAAACTGCATAACCCTGCCTTCTTAGATCCAGGGCAAGCTTTTCTTCCATGATCAAAGCTTGTTCTCTGGTCATCGGCTTCAGATTGATATGGTCGTACAGGCTGGGACGCAGATATGTTCCGTATTTCTCAACAATATTGGCAGATAGCTTGTGACCCTTCTTGTTTACATATCCGGATTTATGTTGCCTGAATCGCTCTGCCGGAGTCTTACTGGTCATGCCCACATAAAGACACTCCAGCACTCCGTTAAATTGTGGATTAGCGGTTCGAAATTTTGTATTTTCTGTAAAGACCCGTTTTGACAGCTCGATAACATAAACCTGGTACCGCATTTTTTTAAATAAATTGTGTCCGATTCATTTTTTTCAGTTAAGGCAGTAGCAAATTAAAAAATTAATCTAAGAATTTAACCAACCACATGGACACAAGAACAAAACCATTGAACGCGCAGCTGGCACAAATAGCCTGGGTAGTGAGTGACATCAAAGTGGCGGAAGCTTTCTTCAAAGAAGTGATGGGCATAAAGGAGTTTGGCAAAGCCGAAAACATGCGCGCACAGGATTCAGATGCTACTTACTTCGGTAAGCCGGGCGATTTTGTAACGCATGTGTCTTCGGCATATTCGGTGGTTGTTTCATAGAGTTGATACAGCCGGTTTCAGGACGCAGCATATTCCAGGATTATCTCGATAAACATCCCGAAGGCGGTTTACAGCACATCGCTTACAGTCTGCCCATTGCCGAGCTGGAAGGAGCCGTTGCAGGACTAACTGCTAAAGGCTACCCAATCATCTCCACCTTTGATACGCCGATAGCAAAAATTGTTTTCTTTGATACCTATGATGCTGTAGGGGTGGCAACCGAAATTATGGGCATCACCGAAGATGGTGCCAGGCTGGTGGAGCAATGGAAGCATGCCGGCGGCGTAATGTAGCGAGTTATGTCATGATTTTCAAAGAACTATGATCGATCGGGTTTAGAGGACAGCTCCGCCTTCTCAAGGAGGATCTCTTTCCTATCCCGATGTAAATATAGCACGGCCGGGAGCCGATCTTTCAGAGTGTGAACCGAGCCTCTGAAAGATTTTTTTTGAAGGAGCAGGTTGAGGCAGGCTCCATGTTCTTCTTTCTTTTTTGGGTGTTTGTTCGGGACTTGTTCGATAACTGTTCGATGGCGCTACTATAAATCCCGAACAACTATCGAAGAAATCCCGAAGCAGGTATTTATCTGGTAAGAACAGCCTAAGTGAAAACCATTATGCATTTTTTTCCGGGTGGAAGATGAACAGCTAAAAAAAATCTTTCCGAGGCTCGGTTCATACTCTGAAATTTCTTAATCACCTTTTTTTCGGTAAAGTTTTTTCTTTCATAATTGAACAGTATAAATTTACAACATCATGTAAACCAAACCGCCAGATTTGTTGGAAAACCCCCTACTTACCTAATAGCAACATAGTCTTTATGAAACTCCTTTCCGCCACTAAGCTGGTCCAAACAACCCTAATTTCATTAATTTTTGTTGCATCTTCATGCAAACATGAATCTCCGCCTTTTAGAGAAACAATTATCCATACGGACGAGTCGATTGCCGAAAATGTATCTTCAATCGCTACAAATAATGCCCGTTTAGCTGTCCAAAAAGTTTTCGAGGCGTACATTCTGGCAATAAAACAGGCCGATATAAATCCAAAATTTTATGACTCATTTGCATTGACGGATGAAAATAAGGTCTCCGCCTATGTCTACTGGTCCACTCATTCGGAATCCATACTTAGAATATTTAAGTCACCGAGCAGTCAATTTATAGTTACAGGTTCATATTTTCCGGCACAAATGATTATGGCATGCAATGGAGATCTGAGATATCTATCGAACCATTACAAGGCAAAGGATATTCATACTTATGATACAGCTATAGACGCTGTTATTGTTTTGGATTCTCGCTTTGTATATTTTGAAGGATTTACTGAATATTCGGATTATGACTTTGTCGTCGAGGCAAACACAAAATTTTTTACAATGAATGAGAGAACTCTCGTCTTTTTGACGGGAGTAAAACTAATTTGCACTGATTTTAAGAATGACACCGTCGGATTTCAATATCTAAGTAAAGACGGTATAGCCATATTGTCAGGATCACGAGTTCTTGACTCATTGATAGTGAATGCAGAGTACGCCGGGGAAACATTTGCCACCTCCGAGATTCAAAGATTATTTCTAAAATCGGAATATTTTAGAGAGGTTTTGGCGGATGACAGATTAAGACCGCTTGCCGAAAAAATTTTAGTTAGGCGAAATCATTCTCTGGAAAATCAAAAATATGAGTACAGTCTGGCAGAATTTCTACATGACAAAAATACTATTAGGGAGAAAATGGATTCGTTTCGCATTAAAATTAAAGCTGATGATTTTTTTTTAGATGTTGAATCAAAAATAAGGACTGGGACCTTGTTGTGGTTTTACGAAAGTTATCGAGGATTTATGGTTCAATGGATCGTTTTGAATACCCTATGCTTAATAGGGGTCTTTATTTTGAAAAAACTTAATAAACTGGACTATTTTGGAAGAAAGGCTGCATTTGCATTTATCTGGGGGGCGGTAAATAAATTTTGCTTTGACAACAGACCTCGAGGTATCGATTTAAAATATGCCATATTACCCTTCCTTTTGGTAGCGCTAATTTTTGTACTTTTGTTTTTTAAGAAAACTGCGAAAACGGGGGCCTAAAGTGCAAAATAAAATTGGGCTGGTTCAAATTAGCCCCCAAAAACCAGGCGATTTTTCAAGGAGAACGGCTATTGAATTAAAGACTCATCCAACTCCTTCGATTCGTCAACTAACGTTAGATATAAAGTGGCAACGATAAGAATCTCAATGTCTCTTTATTCAGCCCAGGCATTTATTTCTTCACATTAGCTTGGAAGTAAAAGCACACGTGAGGATCACGTGTGCTTTTACATTCTGCATTTTCATTCCTTTTATTTGTTACAGGAACTGAGGTAGAGCTTTTCGTCAATCGCTAATCCTGCATCAATCAAACCAAAAACATCGAATCCTTTTGATATAAGATAATGGTACAAATTGGGGCGAATCCCATGAGCAGAAGTATCAATCCATTCTGAATATGTTTACCGACATGCTCGCCTATTAATCCCGCTTCTTTCCCCTCCTCTTCCGTCATGTCTTCTAAGCGGCGAAGTAACAATTTTACCCTTTCGAATTGATTGCGCTTCTTGGATATTAAATCGCTGTCCCGAAGGGTCGGCCAAGCGGCACCCCATACTTCTTCTTCCAAAACTCTATATGTGATATCTGATATTTGCACAGGAAAGTGATACTTGTCACAGCTTACACCAAGGATCTCAACATAATTGTTTACTCCTTGGATGCGAATGACTTTTCGGTTATCCAAAAGGCAGAATGCTCCCACGTAATATTTCAAATACTCGCCTAGATTTTTTTCCCCATTCATAATGGTATCTGTTTAGAAATAATTTCCCAAATTCAAGATTTGCAAATTGCACAAGGGCCCGATTTCATGCTTTAGGCAGTTTTGACCTTACTACATCTTGCATTTCGTCTTTTCTTCGAGCGTTTGTAATAGTTGAACAAATCTCCATCGCCTTAAACAAATTGAATTCAAAATTCTCCTTGTTGTTACAATCCTTCTCTAGGTCAGATAATAAAAGATAAGTGTCAGCTTTTAGACTTTTATTTTCATCATTATCAGTCAAATTTTGGCCTAATGCTTCTGTGAAAAATTCCCTTCCCAATTTTTCTTTTCCATTATTGAACAAAAAAATACCAAAGCCGCGTAAGTTCATATGCCTTATTGGCATTGAAATTGACTTGTCAATTGTCTTTTGCCAATAATATTCCGCCTTCTCTTGATCACCGATAGTTGCATAAGCACCAGCCAGGATATTGCAATCAATTTCGGTTGCAAGTTTGTCATACCTAAGTACAAGAAAATCAGCGTGGGCAATTAAAATTCTCCGTTACGAGTTATAATTTCTTCTAAGTTGTACAGTTGGCTCAGAACTATAGTCAATGTCCTTGGAAGCTTTTAGTTTTGTTGCTTCAATATTAATTTTGGAAATACTTTCTAAAGTGTCGGTTAATGTTTTTCGAATTGTTCTTTTTGTTTCCCTGTCCTTCTGAATTAATGTTACTATTAAGGAAAGAAGGGACAAAGTCAAGGCACAACAACTCGTGGCGATTAATATGTAATCTTTTGTAGTCATGAAGTTTTTGCAGTTGATACCGAACTCACTAATTTATGATAAAAGATGCAATCCTTAATTTTTTGGCGTTTTTTCAATTCCCAATTTTCGCCTAGGATTACCACACGGTCGCAACGGTTCGAATGTACAAAAGGAAGTACTAAAAAAGCCACTGTATTAGCGGCTGTTTTGAAGGTGATCCCGCTGGCAAAGTAGAAGTCCTTTTGAACTTTATCTATACTTATTAGTCTTTATTGCAAGGACATGGTTTTCAAAACTCTATAACATCTCTACTTTCTTTTGAAAATTACCTTTATTCTGCCTGATAGCATTTTAATAGAGTAAAAAATACAGTAAGATGTTACTTCCTGTCAAACCAGTTTACAAGAAATCACTAATGCGCAGAGATGGCACTAGCATTATTTTTGTGCAGTATTATCACACTGCCGAAAAAGAACCCTGCTAAATTCTGGCATAGCCATTCCTCCTAATTTCTGGAACCTGAAACGTCGGAGAATAAATGCCAACGTGCCCGCGTGTTTTGACAACGCTGAGGACCTAAACGGCAACACAGAAAACGGATCATACGAAAGAAATAGTTTAGAAAAAACTCACCCTGTTCCGCATCCCAGGCCTATCTGGTTAATTATGGGCGTAATTTCAATTGGACCCAATAAAATAGAATTTGCGTCAATTCGGCCTATTTTGGGGGTATTTACGCAATAAAGTAGCTTTAGATGTGCAATACACGAGTTGGCGGTCATTGCATAACAGAACAACTTTCAAGTGACTGACCCTAAAATAACTATTTGTAACAATTTAAAAAAAGTGAATGAATACCATAGTTACAATACTTCTCGTAGTGGCAGGTATCATTGCCTTGCTGTTAATCATTGCGCTTTTCATGAAGAGGGAACATTATGTCAAACGTGACATCATCATCAATGCGCCCCGGCAAAAAGTATTCGACTATTTAAAACTGCTCAAAAACCAGGACGAGTTCAACAAACATGCCATGACCGACTCCGACAGGAAAAGAGAATTCAAAGGAACAGACGGAACGGTTGGATATATTTATAGCTGGAGCGGAGATAAAAGTGCCGGTGTGGGAGAAAAGGAAATTAAGAAGATTGTTGAAGGGAAAAGAATTGAAACAGAAATTCGTTTTGTAAAACCAATGGCAGCTATTGGCCATGCCATCATGGATACAGAATCTTTATCCGATCATCAAACCAAAGTATCCTGGAGCAATGCGGGTGAATTGAAATATCCTATTAACATACTGATACCCATGATGGAAAAATCCGTTGCGAAAGACATGGAGATTAGTTTGTCGACTTTGAAAAACATTCTCGAAAAATAACGATAACACTTCAAACAATTATAGACCATGAAAAGAATGTCATTTACGATAACACTCGTTGCAACTTCATTTCTGTTGGGTTTTACTTTTAAGACAATCATCTCTAACAACAATAAAAATACAAAAATGAAAAAAGTAACAGGAATAGGGGGTATTTTCTTCAAATGTAAAGACCCCAAAGCAGTTAACGAATGGTATAAAACACATCTCGGGTTTAACACAACCCCGTATGGAACAAGCTTTGAATGGCGGGAGATGGATGACAGCACAAAAAAGGGGGTTACCCAGTGGAATCCTTTTGCAGAAAATACAAAATATTTTGAGCCTTCAACAAAGGACTTCATGATCAACTACAGAGTAGAGAATTTAGAAGCATTGGTTGAAGAATTAAGAAAGGAAAACGTGACTATCGTAGACAAAATTGAATCATACGATTATGGAAAATTTGTCCATATTTTAGACATGGAAGGAAATAAAATTCAATTGTGGGAGCCTAAAGATTAGCATATAATGCACTCATTTTTTTGCCGGCACATAGTAAAGCGCTACTGCGCCACAACCAAATGTTTTTGTTTTTAAGAGTTTAAGATCAACTCTATCCCTGACGTTTTTAAATAATGGTAAGCCGCTTCCTAAAACAGTTGGCTGCACGCCAAGCTGGTATTCGTCGATTAAGTCAAGTTGCGCTAAGGCCACGATTAGACTTGGGCTGCCAACCAAAATGTTTTTACTCCCGCCATGGCGGGATCGCTTGAGTTCTAAAATGTCGCCTTTAATGATTTCCTTTTTCATTGTTGTATTTTTCCAGTCAACCTGTTTCAGCGTGCGGGAAAAAACAATCTTTGAAATATTGTCTATCAATACTGCAAATTCATCCGTTGGTTTGTTACCAGTAGGGTTTTTTACGACAGATGGCCAATAACTTTCCATCAGTTGATAGGTTACCCTTCCGTATATCAGGGTGTCTGCATTACTTAATAGCTCATTATAATGTTGATGTATTTCTTCATCTGCAATCATTGCCGTGTGGTCGCAAAACCCGTCAAGCGTCATATTGATTGCCGCAATTAGTTTTCTCATAAATTTTTTCCTGTTCTTTTCCCCGCTTCGGCGGGGCAAGTATTGCAGAAACTACACCCGGGCCATTTACGGACAATAAATGTACCAAATCCGAACAGTTCTGCATTTTGTTCCACCTATTTATTTGATTATCAACTAGTAGAGAAATGGCATGTTCTTAGAGACTACCGGAGGAGAAATTAGATAAAAGAGATCAGCATGCTTAAAAACTATTTCAAAACCGCACTCAGAAGTTTAGCCCGTAACAGGAATTATACTATTATCAACATCGCCGGATTGGCGGTTGGTATTGCCGTTTGTATGATGATCTTTATCGTTATACAATTTCAAACAAGCTTCGATAATTTTCACTCAAAGAAAGATCGCATCTATCGTGTGTTAACCGAATATCATGCAGATGCAGCAAATCGTGCGTATGGGAAAGACGTTCCTTTTCCGCTGCCCGCAGGATTGAAAACGACTTTTCCCCAAATAGAACAACTAGCTACGGTTTGGGAAAGCCACAATGATCAATTGCTCATACCTGACGATAACGGAACGATAAGGACATTTAAAGAAAACAAAGGTATATTTTTTACAGAGCCTTCATTCTTTAAAATGTTTGATTACCCTCTGCTCGAAGGTTCGTATGAATCATTAAAAGATCCGAACAATGTATTGCTTACAAAAGAGATTGCAGAAAAATATTTTGGTGACTGGAAAACAGCGCTAGGTAAAACCATTAAACTGGAAGCAGGCGGCTCTCTATTCAGCCACAGCACTGATGTATTGAAAGTTACAGGAATACTTGCGACCATACCCGCAAATACCGATTTCCAGCCAAAACTTGTTGTGGCTTTTGGAACGGGCATTACAGAAGATATGGCAAAAACCAACGATTGGCAGGATAAAACGAATGCTGATTTTGGTTGCTATATTTTATTGCCTCCGAATATTTCTGTCGACAATTTTAATCAACAATTACGAGCGTACTCACGAAAGATGGAATCTCCTGACAATAAGGATAGTCATATTATACAACCATTAAGTGCGGTGCATTATGATACCCAAACAGGTGATTACAGCAACAAAACAATCAGTCAGGAACTGCTCAATGTATTGTGGCTGATTGCAGCATTCATTCTGTTAATTGCCTGCGTAAACTTTATCAACCTCTCCACTGCACAAGCGGTTAATCGTGCTAAGGAAGTTGGCGTAAGAAAAGTTTTGGGGAGTAATAAATCTCAATTGCAAATCCAGTTCATCATTGAAACATTTTTGATCGTTACCCTTGCAGTAATGCTTGCAGCCGGTATTACGATCCTTGCATTGCCCTCTTTAAATCAACTTTTAGAGCTTTCGCTTTCATTCAACATATTAAGCAATCCTGCAATTATTTTATTTCTTTTGACTGTAACAATTGTTGTAACGGCACTCGCCGGTTTTTATCCTGCTATTGTCTTATCACGTTTCAATCCTGTTAATGCTTTAAAAAGTAAAGGCACCGCAAATGCTGCAAAGGGAATTTCCTTAAGAAGGGGATTGGTCGTATTTCAATTCATCATTGCACAGGCACTGATCATCGGAACACTCATCATTGTAAAGCAAATGAATTATTTTATGGATCAACCCTTAGGCTTCGATAAAGATGCCATTATAAATGTTCCTTTCCGTTTAGATAGTGCTTGGTTCAGCAAGGTGGATCATTTAAAACAACAGTTATTGTCAGTAAACGGCGTGCAAACAATAAGCTTCGCTTCCAACACCCCGGTTGAAGATGCCAATGATATCTGGAGCACACTCAAGTTTGACCATGCAACAAAAGAAGCAGATTTTAAAGCTATTACCAAATTCGCCGACGAGGAATATGTGCCGGCTTATAAATTACAACTGATAGCCGGAAGAAATTTGCAACCTTCTAAAATGACCAGAGAATTTTTAGTGAACGAGTCGCTGATGAAAAGTTTGGGAATAAAAAATCCAGATGAAATATTGAATAAAGAAATAAGCATATGGGGTGATCGGATAAAATGTCCTGTTGTTGGCGTGCTGAAGGATTTTAATGACAGATCCTTTCGCCAGGATGTTGCACCATTGCTTATTACCACAAACGGGACCATGTACAGCCAGGCAGCCATAAGACTTGAAACGAAAAACATTTCTTCTACACTGCAATCTGTTAAAACAATATGGGAGCAGGTATTTCCCAACCTTGTTTATGAATACAGGTTTCTTGATGATAAAATTGAAAGTTTTTACAAACAGGAAAATCAATTAGCGCAGTTGTATAAAATTTTTGCGGCAATCGCGATATTCCTTAGCTGTCTTGGGTTGTATGGTTTAGCCTCATTCATGGCAGTGCAACGAATAAAAGAAGTTGGCATTCGCAAAGTGCTTGGCGCTACAGCTGGCAATATCGTTTACCTGTTCTCAAAAGAGTTCATCATACTTATTTCCATTGCATTTTTAATTGCCACACCGCTTGCATGGTATTTTATGAATAAGTGGTTGCAGGATTATGTTTATCGCATCAACATCAGTTGGTGGTTATTTGCTGCAGGCGGACTTGTTTCAATAATTATTGCCCTTACAACGATAAGTTTCCAG
>DATHGW010000180.1:0-3072 GCA_035317445.1 Puia sp. | reverse complement strand
TGCAGATCAACAACAAAGCAGTCGCGACCAGTGGCAATTATCGGCGGGGAGAAAAAATCAATGGTCAGTGGTATTCGCACATCGTGGACCCAAGAACAGGGTTGCCCGCTGATGACATCCTCAGCAGTACGGTGGTTGCGCCCAGTGCTACCGATGCAGGAGCACTCGCGACTGCCTTTAATGTGATGAGCCCGACAGAGAGCGTGAAATTTGCTGCATTGATACCGGGAGTGGAATACCTGATCATCACAAAAAAAGGCGAGCGCATTACAAGTAAGGGATGGAGCGCCCTGGAAAAGCCCATGCCCATAAAATCCCATGAAAAGACGGTGTCAGGAGGGGCAAATGATTTTGAGATGCTCATCAACCTGGAAATTAATCTTCAGAAACAGGGATTTGTTAAAAGACCCTATGTGGCTGTATGGATAGAAGATGAAAATCACGCTGCAATAAAAACGATCTCCCTTTGGCACCAACGAGACAAATGGCTGCCAGAATTGAAATCATGGTACCTCAAATACCGGGGCGCCTATACTGCCGATAACAGCATCTTTAATTCAGTAACCAGTGCTACGCGTTCGGCGGGCAAATACTCGGTGAAATGGGACGGTACGGACGATAAAGGCAATATCGTAAAGCCGGGAAAATATACGGTCAAAATTGAAGCAGCCAGGGAACATGGCACGTATCAGTTGATGCGGCAGGAGATCGATTTGAACGAAACAGCTAAAACGATCAGCATTCCGGGAGGGGTCGAGATCGCATCGGCAAGTCTGGACTACAGAAAAAAAACCAATGGCAATTAGCCAGCGTGTACCCAGGCCAGATTCAACCACCCGGAAACAAAACTATTTTTTCTGGAGACGCAGGATAGCTATGATCTCCCGCTGGCTGCACATTTATTTATCTATGGTCAGTTTTGCCATCGTTTTCTTTTTTGCAGTAACAGGCCTGACCTTAAACCATGCGGATAAATTTGGCGACCAGTTACACAGCGTTCAGGAGCATGGGAAATTGCCATTAAACTGGGTGAATACGCCGGATACGTCAAGGATCGCCAAACTGGAAATTGTTGAATACCTGCGGAAAATAAATGGAATCCGGGCTGCATTGACCGATTTCAGGATAGATGATTCGCAGATTGGCGTTTCTTTTAAAGGACCCGGATATGCAGCAGATGCTTTCATCAACAGGGAAACGGGTGGCTATGATATAACAAAAACAAGTGCTGGCTTTATTGGCCTGATCAATGACTTACACAAAGGCCGCGATACGGGATCAGCCTGGTCAGTGTTTATAGACGTTTCGGCAATATTGATGACCTTGGTTTCGCTTACCGGAATGTTGTTGATGCTTTTTATTAAACGAAAACGGGTCGGCGGAATGATCGTCGCTGTACTGGGATTGTTGCTCGCTTATTTAGTCTACGCCATTTGGATAAAATGAAAAGTCAATAAATCTAAACTGCTTATTTTATGTCATACTCAAATAAGTTCCCGATAGACAAGCAATGCGGTCATGGTTGGCTGCTCATACTTGTCATGTCAGCCTTTTTTATAGTCAGTCCATATACTGCCCAATTATTGCAGGCGCAGGAATCGCAGAAACCGCAGGAGCCAGGACCAGCCGTGCGGTTAACTCCCGATCAATGGAAGGCGCTTGAAGGCTATTTTCAAAATTCCCGCAACAGTGAGATGTATGTGCAGTTTTCGGCAAAGGATACGGTGCTGTTGGCTAAACTACTTTGGGATAATAGCGAAATACGCCTGATACCGGAATCCGCCCTGTCTTTCTACAATAAACAAGAGGGCGAAGAAGGCCCTTTGCGAATCAGGTTTAGTAAAGATTCTACAGGAAATATTTCCCGGGTATTAGTAGGTAATAATGATGTATGGATCAGGACCAAAGATTACAAACCCGTGGTGAAAATAGAGATGCAGCATACGCCGGATCAATTGAAGCGATTTGAAGGATTGTACCAGTTTCAAAGGGATAAGGAGCGATTTATTCAGTTTACCGTCAGGGAAAATAATTTGGTGCTGAAGCAGCACTGGGACGGCGAGGAGGTCAGGTTTGTGCCTCAATCTGAATTGGATTTTTTTAGCAAAGAGCTACCATCGTTTTCGCTTTCTTTCGCGAAAGACGAAAAGGGAAACATTAACCAGGCGATTGCATTTAAGAGTGATATTTGGAAGAGGATAGTCAAATCACATCCGGACAACGAACAGCTCAGGGCCATTGAAGGTAAATACCAGTTCAAGGACGATCCAGACAATTATATTCAAATCACTGCAAAGCAGAATATGCTGATCGTAAAACAACTTTGGGATGGCAAGGAAATAGTACTTGAACCCCAAACCGATACCTATTTTTATAATACTGATCTGGCTTATCCGCTTCTTGTAGTCAAAGACAAAGACGGAAAAGCTGCCCGGGTGCAGGTATTGGGCATGGATTGGTTCGACAAAGTAAAAGACTGACGACACGCTGTAAAAACTACCAAAGCCCACGCCACTTTTCAATTACTGCTATAATTTACTAATTTTAGCAACCGGTTGCGCGCTGCTTATAACCCAAACACATGATGTCTCAAACAGACCTGGCTGCTTCTTTTTTGGAATACCTGGATACCGGACACTGGAAGATCTTTTTCAATTCATTTGCGCAATTGGGAGAAGATGAAATCCAGGACCGTAAACAGGATATGATGCGCTTTCTCAAAGAGAATGGTGTTACCTATAACATCTATGGTGATCCATCCGGGTTTAACAGGCCCTGGAAACTGGATATCATTCCTTTTCTGATCAGCAAGGAAGAATGGGAATTGATTGAAAGCGGACTGATTCAACGTGCGACTTTGTTCGATCTGATCCTCAAAGATATTTACGGCGACAGGACATTGTTGAAAAGCGGATTGTTGCCGATGGAAATTATTTACAACCACACCGGGTTCCTTCGGCAGTGCGCAGGCATTCAACTACCGGGAAAGCATCACCTGGTGCTCTATTCGGCCGATATGGCGCGCACAGCGGATGGTAAGATCTGGGTACTGAACGACAGAACCCAGGCCCC